>CALBJK010000278.1 GCA_937892695.1 uncultured Prevotella sp. | reverse complement strand
CTCGTTTTGTTGTCCTCCAATTATGGGGTGCCACAGAATAGGGAGCGTGTTGTATTTATTGGTTGTCGTAACGATCAAGAATTGATAACTGAGATTCCTGCAACGGTCAAAGAAGAGGATAAGGTAAAAGTGTATGAGGCTCTTTGGGATTTGAACATGGTCGATAATGGGGATGTCGCAACAGATTACAGAACTCCGACTCTAATCAAGGAATACGAACCCGCCAAACGGCTTAGAGGTATTCAAGGTGAGCCAGAAGGAAACGGACATCTATATTCAGAATGGTCGAAAATGGGCAGACTTGGACATCGTTTTACTTTCGATGAAGCACCTTTCTATGTGTTATCGATGAAAGACCTCGACGTTAACAAAAAACATCAGCACATGGAATTGTTCAACCATCAGACAAGTAGCCAAAACGACAAGGTACGTGAACGCTTAAAAATAATTGCCAAACACAGGGATTATGATTTGGCAAAAGAAGAACTAAAGGCAAAGGGATTAGATTCACAAAAAAGAAACTATGTGGTACTTAATCCACTTGGTCAAAGCCCAACAGTATGTACCATGCCCGACGATTTCATCCATTATTCGGCGTATCGTCCCCTGACTGTTCGAGAAATGGCTCGCTTGCAGAGTTTCGATGATTCTTTTGTTTTTCAAGGCAAAAGACAGACAGGTGGCAATAATCGGCAGAAAGAAATTCCGCAATACACACTTGTAGGGAATGCCGTACCGCCACTTATGGCCAGAGCGATAGCAAATACAGTATTGAACCATATAAAATAGCTGTATATGTTAAATATGCGTCCGTTCAACTCGTTTGAACAAAAGAACTTGAAGTTTCTGGTAAACCACAATGTCAAGTTTACACAGGTTGAGGTTACACCAACAGGCTTGAAAAAGAGCATATTGGACTCTACCGTGCCTATGCGTACCTACTTCTTGGAAAATGGCATACATAACTACGAACATCAACTTCAAGGTCAAGAACATAAAGCCATGTATCGTGCTATTATACTGACCGACACCAGCAAGAAAGAAACCAAAGTAGCGTTTTATCGCCCGAATACCAAAAAGGGAGACCCACGTATGTGGATATATGGGCTTGGAGCGTTCACAGAAGGTAGCGAAATTCATGTTTTGTTCAAACACGAAAATGCGCTATGCTCCGTAAACATCACAAGAGTTGATATTGAGAAATGTTTCAATTCGCCAATAATTACACCACTCCAAGAAATCATCAAGTCTATATATGTTGAAGGAAATGTCGTTTCTGAAGAACTTTTAGCTCGTTTCCGTTCTGTTAAAGACAAATGGTTTGAGTCTGAAGTATCTGCAGATACTGGCATTGGGCGAAGTATAGAGTCGTTCCTTGGCATTAGCATGAACAGCGACAAAACGCCTGATTACAAGGGTATAGAATTGAAAAGTCATCGCGAAAAGCGTAGCAGCAAAAAAAATGTACTTTTTACACAAACACCCGATTGGGATATCAGCAACTTAAAATCTGGTCGACAGATTGTAGAGAAATATGGTTACTATACAGAGGATGGCAAGAAGACATATCAAAACACGGTACAATGCGCCCCACCTAATAGTCAGTTCTTGTTTTTGAACGTTAACCAACCCGACGAGCGTCTTGAACTTCAAGCGCAAATAAAGAGGGTGGAGGATGTCGCTGCATGGCGGTTGATGAAACTTCACCAACGCTTGCTCACCAAGCACCACGAAACCTTTTGGATTGAGGTGGAAAATGAGAAGAACGACGGCAAGGAATACTTCCGCTACAAGCAGATAGAGCATACCAAGAACCCGAATGTCGGGCAGTTTGACACGCTCATCGAGCAGAACATCATAACCATAGACCTGCTATTGTGCCGTCCGAGCGGACATGGCGACACATATTCTTTCAAGATAAAGAAGAAAGGGATGCCGTTGCTATTTCC
Source organism: uncultured Prevotella sp. (assembly GCA_937892695.1). Lineage (GTDB taxonomy): Bacteria > Bacteroidota > Bacteroidia > Bacteroidales > Bacteroidaceae > Prevotella. The sequence continues at coordinate 2,929 of CALBJK010000278.1, read as the reverse complement.
AGAGAGTGTCATCTACAACCTATAAGAAAACATTTTAAATCCATTTTATGGCTAAATTCCAAATATATACATATATGTTCCGTCCTATAAATAGAGAATCGATCAGATTGAAATTCCATTTCCAGACTTCGTCAATGCGCCAACCAAATTAAAATTAGACTTTTGATAGATTGAAAAGAGGATTGAAAGCGACGACCTTCAATCCTTTTTTCGTTTAAACTATATTGTTCTTATTCGCTAAAATTCGCTTGTGAAGTGGAACTTGATATGCTCAAAGTCCTGCTGGGCCATGCTGAGCACATAGCTCGAATCGGCCAGAAAGACATCGCGGCCTTCGCGATCCTTGGCCATGTACTGATACTTACGCTTCTTGAAGGCATCAAGTTCCTCGGCATCGTCGCTTTCTATCCAACAAGCCTTGTAGAGATGGACGGGCTCCCAACGACACTTGGCGTTGTACTCGTTCTCCAGACGATACTGTATCACCTCAAACTGGAGCTGGCCTACCGTACCGATTATCTTACGTCCGTTGAACTGGTTGATGAACAGCTGAGCCACGCCTTCGTCCATAAGCTGCTCGATACCCTTGGCTAGCTGTTTGGACTTCATCGGGTCGTCGTTTTCTATGTACTTGAACATCTCCGGCGAGAATGATGGCAACCCACGGAAGTGGAGCTGTTCGCCGTCGGTCAAAGTATCGCCAATCTTGAATATTCCGTTGTCGGGCAGACCAACAATGTCTCCCGGATAGGCTTCCTCAATGGTGCTCTTGCGCTGCGCCATGAACTGTGTTGGCGACGAGAAGCGAACTGTCTTGCCCAGACGCACATGGAGATAGGGATGGTTGCGCTCAAACTTGCCGCTGCATACCTTGCAGAATGCGATACACGAACGGTGGTTGGGGTCGATGTTGGCAGTTATCTTGAAGATGAAACCCGTAAACTTGGGTTCCTCTGGATAGACCGTACGCTCGACGGCAACCGTAGGACGTGGCGAAGGAGCAATCTCGACAAAGCAGTTGAGCAGTTCCTGCACACCGAAATTGTTGAGGGCAGAGCCGAAAAACACCGGAGCCACCTCAGCTTTTCGGTATGTTTCGACATCAAACTCTGGATAGACCCCGCCGATCAGTTCGAGGTCGTCGCGCAGCTGTTTGGCATCTTGTTCACCGATGTGCTGCTCAAGATCGGAGCTGTTCACATCTACTTCTACCTTTTCGGTGACACGCTGTTTGTCAGGCTTGAAAAGGTCGAGCTTGTTCTCGTATATATTGTAAACGCCCTTAAACTTGGCACCTATATTAATAGGCCACGACAGAGGTCGCACCTTTATCTTCAGTTCGGCTTCAAGTTCGTCGAGCAGGTCGAACGGGTCGCGGCCTTCGCGGTCCATCTTGTTGATGAAGATTATAACCGGAGTGTTGCGCATACGGCATACTTCCATCAGTTTTCGTGTCTGTGCCTCGACACCCTTTGCTCCGTCGACGACAATTATTGCCGAGTCGACAGCGGTGAGGGTACGGTATGTGTCCTCGGCAAAGTCCTGGTGACCCGGGGTATCGAGAATATTGACCTTGTAGCCTTCATAGTCGAACTCCATGACCGATGTCGAGACCGAGATACCACGCTGTTTCTCGATGTCCATCCAGTCGGACGTAGCTGTCTTGCGTATTTTGTTGCTTTTTACGGCACCTGCCACCTGTATCTGGCCACCGAAAAGCAGAAACTTCTCGGTAAGCGTTGTCTTACCGGCATCAGGATGGGATATGATGGCGAAAGTCCTGCGCCGTGCTATCTCTTGATTCATTTTATTATGTAAATATCCGCTTTGCGGGTTCTGTTATTCTTTAATCTTCGTCCCAGTCGATGCCCTCGTTTTTCTCCTTGAGGTAATAGTCGCTGAGCATACCTATAAAAGTCGATATTTCCTTTATGGCATGTCCGGTTTCGGGACTTATGTTCTTCTTCTGCAGTCTGAGCATCATGGTGCCATAAAGGGCGTTGAGACAGGTCTCTATCTCGCTCACGTTCTTGTCGCCGCGATTGCGCAGCTCTACGATGAAGGGCAGGACCTTATAATACTCGGCATTGTAGAACGGGAAATTCGGGCTTTGCAAAAGCCGGTTGTGCAAGTCGGTCATGTCGCCTACGAGCACACGGTTTATGTCCAGATGGCCTTTTTCGCGCTTGCCCTCACGGTTCATCATAGTTATGAGATTGCCGTACCAGTCGGCTTCCTCCTCTTTCTGCTCGTCGGTATAATCGAAACGACTGATGTATTCGTTCTTTATCCGTGACAGACTGCATCCGTAAGCACGGATAATATCTTCAATCTGCCACATATAAAGCAGATATTCGGCAATACTATTCTTTCTTAAATCCTGAGCGATAAACATTTCACATAGATATTTTGCAAGTTGGCCGGAACCAAAATGAACGGCCATGAAGCCGTCTGCCTCCGCAACTTGATAAACAGTTTTCTACTTAAATTCTCAATAAGGGAGCTTGTAGAGGTTGAACACCGTTCCAAGAAGCATTATTATCGAGCATACGACAACGATGCAACCGACAATCTTGTTGATGAGCAGTATGCCGTTGTTGTCAAACTTTCCCCTCACCTTATCAATGAGCCATGTCAGCCCGAACCACCACATCAGTGCTCCCATGACAATGCTGGCATAGCCAACGCCCATTTCCAACGGGCGGTTTGGCACGACAAACGCCCACTGGGCAAATAGAAAAATGAACAGAAAGATAATAAGGGGATTGGACAACGTGACGAGAAAAGCCGTTATTCCGTTATGTATAAGAGTGCCGTTGCCCTGTTTATTGCTCTGATGTATGTTTTTTGTAGGGTCAGACCGGTAACAATATATACCGAAAATGAGCAGCATCACGCTTCCGCTTATTTGCAGGAGAAACTTGTTATG
>CALBJK010000277.1 GCA_937892695.1 uncultured Prevotella sp. | reverse complement strand
CTCGTTTTTTTGTTAAAAGCGTGTAAAGTAAATCTGTATCAGGACAAGCTGTGCCAAAATAATATAGGTTATACAGTTTGTTCGCAAATAGAACAATCCGGAAGTCGGAGTCAAAGCGCATAAGTTGGATTTCTTTATGAATTGGCACAAATGGTCAGTTGAAATAAATATTGATGCCAAACCTGTCATGATATTCTGCCAGAAATGGCAGACAACTTGACATTAGTCAATAAAACAGGTATAAAAACGGGTTTTCTGAAGTATTGTTTGCGCACACAGTCGATTAGCACTACCTTTGCACTGTCAAAAAGCGATAAGGATAACAATAAAAAGAAAGGTTAGAAATTATGGTAACATTATTAATTACAGCCGTTGTAGCAATCATGATTGCTCAGGCAGTGAATTTGGGTCACAAGATTGATTTACAGTAAGTAAACAATCTAACACCCCAATTTTTGAAAGAAATTTCAGTTTAATTTATATAGAATAGGGCATCCGCCAAATGGCAGATGCCCTATTTTTTGTTGTACGCTCCAAACCGTATTGCCATCCGCGTTGTAGAGACACTTTGGTGCGTCTCACACCCACATTGTCATTTTACGTATGGCGCATCCGCTTGGGAGACGCACCGGAGTGACGTCTCTAACGTGGGTGATCATCCGCTTGTGAGACGCACCAGAGTGACGTCTCTACAACGTGGGTGGCATTCCGGTTACAAAAATACACAGATTCTACTATTTCAGATTCTCAATAAAGAAATTGGATATCTGGCGGAGCAGATGGTTGCGTGTGTTGCCGCCATAGATGCTGTGGTTGCGGTTGGTGTAGTATATCTCGCGGAAGTCCTTATCTGCCTGTACGAGAGCCTCGGCATACTCGAAGGTGTTCTGCGGATGCACGTTGTCGTCGGCAGTACCGTGGCAGATGAGCAGAGCACCGTGAAGCTTTGACGCACGTTCTATCGGGTTGACAGCATAGCCGGAAGGATTCTCCTTGGGAGTGCGCATATAGCGTTCGGTATAAATCGAGTCGTAGTATTTCCAGTTTGTAGGAGGTGCGACGGCCACTCCTGCCTTGAACACGCCGCGTCCCTCGCTCATGCTCATCAGAGTGCAGAAGCCGCCATAGCTCCATCCCCAGATACCGATGCGCTCTTTGTCGACAAAGGGAAGCGAACCGAGATAAAGAGCCGTCTCGACCTGGTCTTTCGACTCAAGGTCACCGAGACGCTGGTAGACGCTCTTCTCAAACTCAGAGCCGCGACCACCCGTGCCGCGTCCGTCAACACAGACGACGATGAAACCTTGCTGTGCCAGATAATAGTCGAAGGCACCACCCTGCCCCATCGAACCGGCATTCCACGAGTTTGTAACCTGCTGGCTGCCCGGGCCGCTGTACTGGAACATGATGACGGGGTACTTCTTGGAAGCATCGAAGTCGGCGGGCTTTATCATCCATCCGTCAAGCTGCACGCCCTCCGAAGTCTTGAAGGAAAACTGCTCTTTGGGTGTGAATCCGTACTGTTTGGTTATTGCTTTAAGTTCCTTGTTGTCCACCATTGTTGAAAGAACACGCCCCTCGTTGGTACGTGTAGTTAAGACGTATGGTGTGTTGTAGTCGCTCCAAGTATTGACAAAATACTGATAATCGCCAGAGAACACGGCCGAGTTCCAACCTTCTTGATTGGTAATGCGCTCTACCTTGCCGTTCTTATGCGACACGAAGACCTGACGGTCGTGGGCGTTTAGCGCAGCCGCCTGATAATAGACATCGCCGGTCGACTCGTTATAGCCGTACACCGATGTTATGTCGTGATTGCCGCTACCGATACGGCGCAGCAGCGTTCCGTTCATGTTGTAAAGATAAAGACGGGTGTAACCGTCGCGGTCGCTCGGCATCAGTATCGAGTTGCGACCTATCGTAACAGCCTCCATAGATTCTTCCTTAACATACTTGGGCGACTGCTCCTTGACGATAAGCTGGGCTACGGTGCTGCGTGGGTTGACTCCGTACAGACAGAGCTGGTCCTGATGGCGGTTCATCGTATAAACGATGACCTTGGACGGGTCAGACGTAGCTTTTATGCGCGGCACGTAGCTGTCGCTTTGGAGCGGTAGTTGCATACGGCGTGCCTTGTGGGTCTTAATTTCATAGCTCCACACGCTTACGACAGAATTGTCCTGCCCGGCCTTCGGGTACTTGTAAGAATAAAGTCCAGGGTAGTCGGCATATTCGTCGTGCGACGGCTTCATGCCTTTGAACATCTGGAGCGAGTAGGTCTTCACCTTCGACTCGTCGTAACGTATCCAGCAAAGCATAGTTCCGTCGGCATTGAAGGTCAATGCCCGCGACAGACCGAACTCCTCTTCGTTGACCCAATCGGGTATGCCGTTGATTATCTCGTTGAACTTGCCGTCCTTGGTCACTTCACTTTCGGCATTGTCGTAAAGCAGCTTGACCAGATGGATATTGTTGTCGCGGACAAAGGCTATCTGCATTCCGTCATTCGACCATACCGGCACCTGTTGCGGGCCGCCGTCAGACAGACGCTCCAGCTTACGGCTCTCTATAGTGTAAATGTAATATTCAGCTTTAAATGAGCGGCGATATATACGCTCGGTCTTAGTCTGTATCAGGATACGCCGTCCATCAGGTGACATGATGTAGCCGTCGAAGCCGTCGATTTTCTCCCCCATCGTATTGGCGACATCAAAAAGGACAGCCGTCTGCCGTCCTGTCTTAAACGAATACTTTAAGATTTTCTTACCGTCGTCCGAGATTCTGGCGTATGAGTCGGAGCCCTCAATAGGGTCTATACCCTTAACGGTTTTTGCCGCGAACTTGCCGTCGGTGATATCCTTGACTGTGATTTTGTCAGCAGCCGAAACTTCTGTTATTGACATAAGCAGAGTTGCACAAATCAACAATAATCCTTTCATATTTTCATTTTTCAATACTTACATGTGCAAAGTTACCTTTTTTTCTGTACTTTTGCAGTTGGCGATTATTAAAAGATAGTTAATGGAGCAATTATACAATGACTTCGGAGGATGGTTAAGGCGGACTTTTCCCTTTCGCGTACAGAAAATATCTATTGATGCAGGGTTCTCATGTCCGAATCGTGACGGGCGCATTTCGTTCGGAGGATGTACCTACTGCGATAACAGAACATTCAATCCTGCCTATTGTAATTGCGCAAAAAGCATAACAGAACAGCTTGAAGAAGGTAAGGCCTTCTTTTCCCGGAAATATCCGGAAATGAAGTATCTGGCCTATTTCCAGGCTTACACCAATACTTACGCGCCGACGGAACAGCTTGACAAGATGTACGAAGAAGCACTCAGAGTCGACGATGTTGTAGGTATTGTGGTAGGAACGCGACCAGATTGTGTCAGTACCGAATTGCTCGACTATTTTAAGGAATTAAAGAATAAATGTTTTCTACTCATCGAATACGGAATAGAAACAGCCAATGACGAGACTCTGAAGAAAATAAACCGTGGACATACGTTTGAGTGTTCACGCAGAGCAGTCGAAGAAACTCATGCGCAAGGAATACTAACAGGAGGGCATATCATAATAGGACTGCCAGGAGAAGACGCAGAAGAAAGCATAGGACAGGCAAGAACCATATCCGACCTTCCACTCGACATTCTGAAAATACACCAGTTGCAAATAATCAAAGACACACGAATGGCACGTGAATATATGGAACATCCATTCCATCTTTACGACGTGAACGAATACATTGACGTAATAACGCGCTACGTGAGCCGGCTGAGAAAGAGTCTTGTCTTAGAACGTTTCGTAAGCCAATCTCCCGCAGAACTACTTATTGCCCCCAAATGGGGATTGAAGAATTACGAATTTACCAATCTACTTCTGAAACATTTTAAAGAAGTCGGAGCATTCCAGGGCAAAGACGCATAAACAGATCCATTCTTATAAAGAAAAACGACGCTTTATGAATTCGGCTACGATTTCTTCTGTCGCATCAATGCCTAGTATGGAAGAATTGATACATAAGTCATATGAAGCTGCATCGCCCCACTTCTTTCCGGTATAATAATTGTAGTAGGACGAACGTTCACCCTCTTTGTCGCAAATAATTTTCTTTGCGCTTTCCTCACTGCAATCCTTTCCTCTCTGCATGACACGGACAACGCGGTCTGTAATATCGGCCGAAATGAAAACACTCACGATATTAGGATCATCCCTTAGAACATAGTCGGCGCATCGTCCGACAAAGACACATGAACCTTCTTTTACAGCCGACCTTATGGCATCGCACTGGAATTCGAACAATCCTTGCTGTGAAAATTTGTTTCCGTAAAATCCAGATTCAGACAAATATGGAACATCTATATTGAACAAAGAGCGAAAGAAACCTTTCTGTTCGTCATTCTCTTCAAAGAACTTCTCAGAAAATCCGCTCTCTTTTGCAGCAAGATTCAGCAATTCACGATCATAAAACTTTGCACCGAACCGTTTTGCAAGAAGTTTTGCTATAGAGTGTCCGCCACTGCCAAACTGTCGTCCTACACATATTATAACATTATCTTTCATTCTGCTTTATGGTTATTTTCTTTGAACAATCTTTTCATATAAAAGGACATAATAAATGCAGCAACCACTGCCGCTAATGCATCAGAAGTTGGCATTGCGGCCCACAAACCGTCGATACCGAACAATCTAGGAAGGATAAAGATTAACGGCAGCAAAAACAGCAGCTGTCTTGACAGAGACATAAAGATGCTGATTTTAGCCTTCCCTATGCTTTGAAAGAAATTTGAAATTACCATCTGATAGCCTACTATGGGAAACATAAGCATCACTGTGCGTATTCCGCGTGCACTCATTTTGATCAATTCTTTGTCAGTCGTAAATAAGCGGGCACATAAATCAGGAATAAACATGGCTATAATAAAACCTACTGACATTATAGTTGTAGCTGCAATAATGGCAAGTTTAAGAACACGCATAAGTCTGTCCATGCGCTGAGCACCGAAATTATAACCGGCAATGGGCTGCATTCCCTGATTAACACCCATATTAATCATTACGAATATGAACGCCACCTTATTGGCTATTCCGTAAGCTCCGACAGCAATGTCGCCTCCATACGAGACCATACTGGTATTGATAAAAATGACTACCACACACGCGCACACATTCATAGAAAAGGGAGATATGCCTATTGCAATTATGTTACGTATAATGTTTGCTACTGGTCTGAACGTGCCCCGTTTAAAATGAAGGAGTTCGTCTTTATTGAAGAATATGCGCATCTGCCATACCAGTGCCGTAATCTGCGATATGACAGTAGCGTATGCCGCACCTTGTATTCCTAACCTGAAGCCCCAGATGAACACTGGATTGAGAATGGCATTGAGGATGACTGTAAAAACGGTCATGTACATTGCCACCTTGGGTTTGCCGGCAGCTCTCAACACAGCGTTCATGCCGAAAAACATCTGGCTGAATACATTGCAGGAAAGTATCACCAGCATATAGTCGCGAGCGTATGGCAGGGTGTGTTCGCTTGCCCCAAAGAAATGCAATATCGGATTGAGGAATAACAGACATAACAACCCCACGGTTATTCCTACGATGGCGTTCAGAGTAACCGTATTGCCGAGAATGTGCTCGGCTGTGACGTAATCTTTCTGTCCTAATTTTACCGAAATTGACGTTGAAGCCCCAATGCCGACAGCAGCTCCGAATGCGGCAGTAAGATTCATGAACGGGAAAGTGATGGCTAGTCCGGATATTGCCATTGCACCTACGCCCTGCCCGATAAAAATACTGTCCACCATGTTATACAATGAGGCGGCTGTCATAGCCACTATTGCCGGAATGGCATATTGCATCAGAAGCTTACCTACTGGCTTGGTTCCCAGTTCGATAGTTGCCTGTCTATTATTCATCTGATCAACTATACTTATGTCTTTATTCGTGACAAAAAGGTGTACCAAAATTTTATGTAATTATGGTACACCTTTCTATTAATATTATTTGTTTTCAACTAGTCTAGTAGAATAACTGTCACGCCGCGTGCCGCTTGCGCTCCCATTACAAGAGCTTGTTCTATGTCAGCCGTTTTAGACGGTCCACTGATAAATGTGCCGAAACCGTAATCTGTCATTTCGATACGATCATACGCTTCATGCATGTTGTCGACAATATTCTTCTTTTCAAGTACAATTACAAGATATTCACAGATGAAGCATACAGCTCTTTCCTTCATCGTCTGCGGTATCCAGACGCATCCGTTTTCGGCCACACCGACCTTACCTTCAACAATTCCTACATCGGTCCCATCTAAATTTGTAGCCTCAGCGACAGTATTCGGATCACGCTGTGCAATATTTATCTCCGGCAAATTTGAAGAAAACACCTTGGCCTCGGGATAACACTTACGTATAATGTCATTTAAATCATCTTCTGGCGAAGCGTGGACAATAATACTGCCTACATGTTCACTGGACTTGACGAACTGTCCGACAGTGTCATCATAACGTATTCCGTTTATATCATCCATCGGCGGCATTGGATAATTGCCGATAGTATGGCTACGAAGTTTATCAAACAATGCTTCTTTTTTCATTTGACTTTACCTTTCTTCCATAAAGTGTGGAATGACTCTTTTGCGAATTTCGGTTTCTTGTGACCTACGCTCCAAGGATTAAGTTGGCTGAACTGGGTCAGCTCGTCTGGCACAAGATTGGCTAAAGGTGCAGCGCCGACAGCAGCATCATATAGTGCAGGATGGTCGAAGATCACCTCCATACCTTCCGACATTATCTTCTTCATTGCATTGGCCTTGCCTAACGAATCAAGATTCTGCCTCCACATATAGACTTGTGAACCAGGATTCACCTTGGTAGGGCAAACATTGTCACAAGACAAACACAACGAGCAAGCCGAAACGTTATCAAAATACTTGTATGGATCGTGAAGCATACCAAGATTGATTCCTATTGGGCCAGGAATAAAATATGTATATGAATAACCTCCCGACCTACGGTAAACCGGACAGGTATTCATACAAGACCCGCAACGGATACATTTGAGAGTCTCCCAATGTTCAGGATTGGACAACATATCACTTCGGCCATTATCCACGATGATGACATGCATCTCTGCTCCCGGTCGTGCTTGTCTGAAATGCGAAGTATAAGCTGTAGTTGGTTGTCCTGTTGCCGAACGGCACAGCAATCGCTGG
>CALBJK010000276.1 GCA_937892695.1 uncultured Prevotella sp. | reverse complement strand
GTCGGCATTCGTATCCTTATTCCACCTGAGCTAAACGTAATCCGCACTTCTTGCACCGAATATAAGACCTGTCACCTTTGACGGCTTTTCCCGCACAGGCGTATAGTTATCCTTGTAGCTGCAACCGCATACCGAACAGCTGTAAAGCGTGTAACCCTGTTCGGTAAGAGTCGGCTTTATAACTATATTAACAAGCTTGTGATTTATTTTGGCGTGTTTGCTTTTTGTATGAATATGCCTTTCTTTCAGCACGATATAATTGTTTTTTATAAAAAAAATCAAATGTTTCTTTATTCCGCTCTTTTGCAGTAATTTTGCATATCATTAATAAGATCGGTCGCTCTGGCCGACCGTTAGACAAAGAAAGAATCATTCCAAAATATTAAGGTAAAGAGACAATGCCCAAAGAAAAGAAGGACAAGGGACTCACGCCGATGATGCAGCAGTTTTTTTCGCTCAAGGCCAAGCATCCCGATGCCCTGTTGCTGTTCCGCTGTGGCGATTTCTACGAGACATATTGTGAAGACGCTATCGCTGCGTCGAAGTTGCTCGGCATAACGCTCACGCGCCGAAGCAACGGACGAACCAACGGACAGGCTACCGAAATGGCAGGATTCCCCCATCATGCCCTCGACACTTATCTGCCCAAACTTATCAGAGCAGGCAGGCGCGTGGCTATCTGCGACCAGCTCGAAGACCCGAAACTCACAAAGACTCTCGTAAAACGCGGCATAACCGAACTGGTAACGCCCGGAGTGGCTATGGGCGACAACGTGCTCAACTATAAGGAAAACAACTTCCTGGCCGCCGTCCACTTCGGCAAAACATCGGTAGGCGTGGCCTTTCTCGACATATCTACCGGCGAGTTTCTCACAGGAGAAGGCACGGCCGACTATGTAGAAAAGCTGCTCGGCAGCTTCCAGCCCAAGGAGATGCTTTACGACAAGGCGATGAAGCAGGAGTTTGAAAAGCATTTCGGTACACGGTGGTGCGTATTCGAACTGGACGACTGGATGTTCACCGAGCAAAGCTCGCGCCAGAAGCTGCTTAAGCATTTCGGCACTAAGTCGCTCAAGGGCTTCGGTGTAGACCATCTGCACAACGGCGTGATTGCCTCGGGAGTGATTCTGCAATATCTGGAACTGACACAGCACACCCATATCGGGCACATCACTTCGCTGGCCCGAATAGAGGAAGACCGCTACGTCAGGCTCGACAAGTTCACCATCCGTTCGCTCGAACTGCTCGCCCCGATGCAGGAAGACGGGTCGTCGCTGCTCGACGTAATCGACCGCACTGTCACTCCTATGGGCGGACGTATGCTCAAACGCTGGATTGTGTTTCCGCTGCGCGACCGCAAGCAGATAGACGACCGTCTGGACACGGTCGACCACTTCTTCCGTCATCCCGACTTCTGTCAGTGCATCGACGAACAGCTCCACCGCATAGGCGACATAGAGCGCATCATATCCAAGGTGGCCGTAGGTCGGGTGTCGCCCCGTGAAGTGGTGCAGCTGAAGACTGCCCTCCAGGCCATCGTGCCAATAAAGACGGCATGTCTCTATGCCGACAACCCTTCGATAAAGACCATTGGCGAACGACTCAATCTGTGCGAAAGTCTGCGAGGACGCATCGAAAACGAAATACAGCCCGACCCGCCACAGCTCGTGAACAAGGGTGGGGTGATAGCCGACGGCTTCTGTCCCGAACTGGACGAGCTGCGAGAGATATCGCGTGGCGGACGCGACTATCTGCTCAAGATACAGCAACGCGAAATAGAAGAAACGGGCATAGCCTCGCTGAAGGTGGGCTACAACAATGTGTTCGGCTACTACCTCGAAGTGCGCAACACGTATAAGGACAAGGTGCCGCAGGAGTGGATAAGGAAACAGACTCTGGCCAACGCCGAACGCTACATCACCCAGGAGCTGAAAGAATATGAAGAAAAGATAATGGGTGCCGACGAGAAGATTCTTACTCTCGAAACGCGCCTCTTCACCGAACTGGTCACAGCCATGCAGGAGTTCATTCCCCAGATACAGATCAACGCCAACATCATAGCCCGGATAGACTGTCTGCTGTCGTTTGCCAAGACATCGGAAGAACACTGCTATGTGCGTCCAGTAATGGCCGACGACGATGTCATAGACATTCATTCCGGCCGCCATCCCGTCATTGAGACACAGCTGCCAGCTGGCGAAAGCTACGTGCCCAACGACGTAAAGCTCGACACCGAGCAGCAACAGATAATGATGATTACCGGACCGAACATGGCCGGAAAATCGGCTCTGCTGCGTCAGACGGCCCTAATAGTACTGATGTCGCAGATGGGCTGCTTCGTCCCGGCAGAAAGCGCGAAAATAGGCTTGGTGGATAAAATATTCACTCGTGTGGGAGCGTCGGACAACATTTCGCTTGGCGAATCGACGTTTATGGTGGAAATGACCGAAGCCGCAGACATTCTGAACAACGTCACGCCCCACTCACTCGTGCTCTTCGACGAGCTGGGACGCGGAACGTCTACCTACGACGGCATTTCCATAGCGTGGGCCATTGTAGAATATCTGCACGAACAGCCCAAGGCGCGTGCCCGCACGCTTTTCGCCACCCACTACCACGAACTGAACGAGATGGAGAAGAACTTCCCGCGCATCAAAAACTACAATGTCAGCGTAAAGGAAGTAGGAGGCAAGGTCATCTTCCTGCGTAAGCTCATGCGTGGCGGCTCTGAACACTCATTCGGCATACACGTTGCAGAGATTGCGGGAATGCCGAAAAGCATAGTCAGGCGTGCCAACGCCATATTGAAGGAACTCGAAGCCGACAATGCTTCGGTTGGAGGTGTAGGCAAGCCTTCGGCTGATAGGATAAGCAGCAGCCGCGACGATATGCAGCTGAGCTTCTTCCAGCTCGATGATCCGGTGCTCAGCCAGATACGCGACGAGATTCTATGTCTCGACATCAACAACCTCACTCCAGTAGAAGCCCTTAATAAGCTGAATGAAATAAAGAAAATTGTTACGGGTAAGTCGTGACCAATGGCTTTATTCACTTCGTTTGTCAACGAATCTAAAGAAATAATATTTGAGATAAAGCAAAAACTTCCGTAACATTTAAGTTACGGAAGTTTTTGTATGTGTTTGCTTGTTGAATTCACGATGGTTACCGTGAATATTGTGTAATTAAAAGAATGTTAAAAATAAAAATGGCTGTAAGTATATTCATCTTTTATGTTGTTATCACTATGAAAAGTTGTCATTGACAAGTAGATATTCTATATTAGTTCAAATGAATTTATGCTCTATTCCCTTCTGTATGTTCAGCCCCGAAGGGTGGATTGTAGCTTGCTAAACGACCGATGAGAGCTTGGCAGACTGGTGGTAAGAGAACGTAAAGGGCATTTAAAAGCATAACCTTATTTTTAGGGTTCATATATGCGATTAATTTTGAACACCTTGCTTATAGAAGGATATGAAAAAATTAGCCTCAAACGAGTTGACCTAAACTTAATTGAGAACAAGCGGCCTAAACTTGAACAAAGAGTCCAAAACGCTACATTCATATAATATCACAAACCTGACATTAAAAAGACAACAACAAAAGAAACAGAATGTGTAAACATATCATACGAACTGAATTATTACTAACAATTAAAAAAGTAAAACTATGTCATCATTTAGACGCTTTATCTTAGCCGCATCGGTAATGGCTTCGGCCTGCCTTGGCGCACAGGCGCAACAGCCATACGGTGGCTGCTGGCATCCTGACAAGGTGAAGAACTGGAGTCCCGAAAACGATGTCAACGCGAGGTTCAACCGCTCGCGTGTGCCACTGGCAAAACGTTTCAAGGAACCGACAATCATGAAAGCCAACGAATACCAGTGGTATGAAGGTGAGCTTTGCAACGCTACAATTCTTTTCCCCACTTGCTCGCAGTGTCCCTCACAGGGTGACCTCAACTTCACCGGCTACCAGCCAACCTACTGGCAGTACATGGACAAACTGGTCTACTGGGCAGGCTCAGCATCCGAGGGCATCATCATTCCGCCTCCGGCACCCGTCGTTGACGCGGCCCACGCGCAGGGCGTGAAGGTGTTGGGACAGATTTTCTTCCCTCCCACCTACTATGGAGGCACATACGACTGGGTGGTGCAGATGTGTACAAAGGAGAACGGCTCCTACATCTACGCCAAGAAACTTTACGAGATTGCCTCCTACTTGGGTTTTGACGGATGGTTCATCAACTCCGAGTCGGGCGGACACGACGGATGGAACGACTGGATTCGCGAGTACATGAGCTACGCTGAGGCCGGAGGACAGCCTTGGATGGAGATACAGTGGTACGACGCACGCAACATCGTCGACACGGAGAAGATGAAGACACACATCAACACGTCGCAGTTCCTTGAGTACGGTTCCGCCGGTGACCACCGCAGCGAGGCCGCAAGCATTGGGTGCACCGAAGCGCAGACCTTCTCGAAAATTTATGCCGGAGTGCAGGTTGTGAACTCCGGTTATGACGGATGGGGCGGACAGCTCCGTGCCGCCATGCCAAAAGACGGCCATGTAGGCTCGCTCGACCTCTTCTGTCCAGAGGAGCGTCTGTGGAAGGACTGGGTGAAGAATCTTCTCAACACTCCCGACAACTGCGGCGAAAAAGCCTACGATGCCGTGAAGGGCGTGTTCCGCTATGAGCAGAACATGTGGGTGAACACCAAGGGCGACCCGTCCTACATCACTCCCGAGAAAGAGACATCATGGATTGACCCCACACCCACTTGGCCCGGACTGTCAAACGCCATGTGCGAGCGATCGGCCATCCAGAGCATGCCGTTCATGAGTTCTATGTGCGTTGGAGTGGGTAAATACCGATTCGTCCACGGCAAAAAGCGTGGCACCCACGACTGGTACCACTCTGGCGTGCAGTCCGTCCTGCCGACTTGGCGCTGGTGGATAGAGAACCGTGGCGACCTGAAGGTGGACATCGACTGGGACGACGCGTGGAACGTCGGATCAAGCTTCAAGATATCCGGTTCCCTCTCTGCCGGCGACCATCTCATGCGCCTTTACAAGACAATGATTCCCGTGACCGACGGCGGCAAGATGAAGGTTGTGTATAAGGGTGGGCAGGGAGCCACACTGGAGGCTCAGTTCTCCACAGAAAGCTCCATCAACCCCAATGTGACTATCCAGCCATCGTCCACAAAGGAGGAGAACGGATGGACAATAGCCGAATACGATCTCTCGCAGCTCAACGGCAAAACAGTCTACATGGTTGCGCTCAACATAAAGGCCGCATCGGCAGTGACCGCTTTCGACATGAATCTCGGCGAGCTTGCTCTGCTTCCCGCCGACTATAATCCGGCAGCACTTAAGGTGACAAACTTCACCACCACGTCAACACTCGGC
>CALBJK010000275.1 GCA_937892695.1 uncultured Prevotella sp. | reverse complement strand
GCAGTTGGTAGCGCACTACGTTCGGGACGTAGGGGTCGGGCGTTCGAGTCGCCTCATCCCGACCACAAGCAAAAGGCTGGCTTGCTTCACCGCAAATCAGCCTTTTTTGTTTTCTGTCGTAAAAGGTACGTTGGCCGGCAAGCCACAATAATGTTTACTATTATATAATAAGGTACAGAACCGGCATGTCAGAAATGACAACGTCCCGCAGAAACATAAAAAATTCTGGCGCAGCACGGAGGAAACAATATCACATCACTCACAAACAAACAGCAACAAGTACCTACTATGGAAAGTAACAAAGAGTTAAGCCAAGCATGGGACATAATAGAGAACACCGGAGCAAACCTCTTTCTAACGGGAAAGGCCGGCACGGGAAAGACTACGTTTTTGAAAGAGCTGAAACGCCTGTCGCCAAAACGCATGGTAGTACTAGCTCCTACGGGCATTGCCGCCATCAATGCCGGCGGCGTGACCGTCCATTCCTTCTTCCAGCTGCCCCTGTCGCCCTACCTTCCAGGCACAACGTTTGAGAGCAAGGAGCAGAAACGCTACCAGTTCGGTCGTGTCAAACGCAATATCATCCGCACGATGGACCTGCTCGTGATAGACGAAATAAGTATGGTTCGGGCTGACCTTCTCGACGCTGTCGACTCGGTGATGCGCCGCTACCGCGAGCCACGCAAGCCGTTCGGCGGTGCACAACTGCTGATGATTGGTGACATGCAACAATTGTCCCCTGTCATCAAGGAAGACGAATGGGCCATGCTCAAGACCGCCTACGACACCCCATATTTCTTTTCAAGCAAAGCCCTTGCCATGTCGTCCTACCAGACAATAGAACTGAAGAAAGTCTATCGCCAGCAGGATGCAACGTTCCTCGAACTGCTCAACCGTATACGTGAAAACCATGCCACCGACGAAACCCTCGAAACTCTCAACCGCCGATACATTCCGGGCTTCAGACCGCCGAAGGGCAGCGACTACATCCGGCTCACCACCCACAACCGCCCTGCCCAGATGATAAACGAGCAGGAGTTGCAGTCGCTCTCCTCCCAGCCCTACACCTTCAAAGCGCAGGTAGAAGGCACATTTCCAGAATCGTCCTATCCAGCCGACGAAAATCTGGTGCTCAAACGTGGAGCACAGATTATGTTCATTAAGAACGACCCCAACCACCGCTACTTCAACGGCATGATTGGCGAAGTGGTCAACATCGCCAGCGGCGAAATAAGCGTCAAGGGCAAGGACAACGGTGAAACCTTCGTCATAGAACGCGCCGAATGGACAAATTCCAAATACACGCTGAACGAAGTATCCAAAGAAATAGAAGAGACCGTCGAAGGCACATTCCGCCAGTACCCCCTGCGACTGGCCTGGGCCATAACTATCCACAAGAGCCAGGGACTGACATTCAGCCATGCCATCATCGACGTTTCGCGGTCGTTTGCCCACGGTCAGACCTACGTAGCACTCAGCCGTTGCAAGACTCTCGAAGGAATGGTACTCAGTGCCCCACTCCACCGTTCGGCAATCATCAGCGACAACACGCTCGACTCGTTTACCAACAGCATCTCCGCCAACCAGCCCACCGACAGCACTATGTCGTCGCTCAAACGGACATTCATCATACAGACCCTCGACGAACTGTTCGGCATCACCACCCTGCGCCAGGCTTTCGACCTGCTCCTGCGCACGGTCATGGAACATCTCAGCCGACGCTACCCCAAACTACAGCTCGAATACCGCAGCCGTATGCCGCTGTTCACAGAACTGGCCGATGTCGCCGCAAAATTCGGCGCACAATATTCCCACCTGCTGGCTGGAGACATAAAAGCCGACAACCCCACCCTCCAAGAACGCATACACAAAGGGGCAGAATACTTCTACAAGAAACTGGTCGTACTGCGCGACCTCCTCCGCATGTCCAAGGTGACAATCGACAACAAAAGCGTCAAGAAACAGTTTGATGAACGTTTCGCAGTCATGACCGAAGAACTCAACGTCAAACTACGGCTGCTCGATTACGAGCGACAGCCTGCCACCATCTTTTCCACCTCCGACTACATGAAAGCCAAAGCCCATGCCATCCTCGGCGAGGAAATAAAAACCGGCACGGGCAAAAGCCGCAAGACCTCACAGACGCGCACTGCCAGCAAATCTTCCGCACCGAAGGAAGAGAAGACACCATCACGTATGATAACCTACGAAATGTTCTCTAAAGGTATGCCGCCAGCCGACATCGCCACCAAGCGCGACCTTGCCCTCAGCACTATAACCAGCCATCTTGTCGAGTGCGTCAAAGATGGACTGATAGACTTTCATCAGCTCGTTTCCGCCGAACACGAAGCAGAAATCCGCGATTTCATCGGCAAACATCCAGATTACAGCACACTGACAGTAATAAAAGACAATATCGACCCTGAAATAACATACAACGAAATCCGGATTATCGCCGAAGCGATTAAAGCCGGTTCGTAGTGTCATCGACTTTTTATATTGTCGATAGGCATCGAGGGTGGAATGCACACCTGACAGCATCGGGGAAGTAAGGTGGAAACAATATCGAGGATGAAGAGACGCACAGGAGTGTCTCTACAGTGGGTGGCATTACGCTTGGAAGACGCGCCGGAGTGCCGTCTCTACCAGAGGATGGCATTCTACATGAAAAATGAAAACGGGTATTGTGGGTGGTTCAGGATGGACGTTTTTTATAACATCCGCGAGCATCCGCCAGTAGATACGACACTCCGGTGAGTCTCGAAAAAAATTAGCCCTAAAATAGATTTTTCTTAGTATCCATAATACACAAAAACACATTTGTACAAAGCCAAAGAACTCATTCGAAGCTCTGGCAAAACAAAAGTACAGATAAATTGGACATTATTCCTTTTTTGTTTGGCAATATATCCATACTTTTGCATTCAAAATAAGAACAATTTTTACAATATGTCACGAGTGACAACATGTAACACCTTAAACAAAGAGAGGACAACATTATTATTAATAAACAATTAAAACAGTATGGACAAAAAACTTTACTTATTAGCTACTGCAATGCTTACCCTATCCGGTAGTGCTATTGCTCAAGACACGGGGAAAAGCGTAAATCTTCTTCCTGACAATGTTATAACTAACATCAGCAGCAAACGTGTAATGGCAAAAGACAAGAATCTTGTTGTAGCCGGGAGTCCACAAAAGGGCTATAAGGCTTTCTTTGCAGCTACCGAAAAGAAAGGTTCGGAGCAGTATGGCGAAGAGCTATGGGTTACAGACGGTACTCCCGAAGGTACACATATTGTAAAGGACATCAACCCAGGAACAGCATCGTCTAACCCCGTATGGATTAGCCGTTTGAATGACAAAGTACTCTTCGGAGCTACCGACGAAAATGGTGATCAAGGCATTTGGGTCTCTGACGGTACAGAAGAAGGAACAAAGATGATTTACAAGACAAACGACATGGGTGAAGACGACCCAATGTTCTTCTGTCAAGTAAATGAGACGCAAGCAGTATTTGCTGCTGTCAATGTAGACGGAATGCAGATGTCCGATGACGAGAAGCCACATTTCGTTTATGTCACAGACGGAACAGCAGAAGGCACAAAACTTATATCTGATCAGGTAAACTGGATTGCCAGTGCTGACGACAATAATCAGCATGCTCCTTTTGTAAGAGTAGGGCGTAAAGTATTCTTCCAAGGCAAAGACATTGACGGTCTTTACGGTGAAGAGCCATGGGTGACTGACGGAACAGAAGAAGGGACCCACATGGTGAAAGACTGCCGTACAGATCCCGTAAAGACAGATCCTACACGTACTCAAGGAGCGCACCTGAACAACTTTGAGAACTATAAAAACAAATTGCTTTTCTTCTCATGCTACACTGATGCCACAGGCCATGAGATATGGCGTTCGGACGGTACAGAAGAAGGCACATATATGGTAAAAGACTTCAATGCTCAGAAAGATCCGACTACAGGTATGGGTTCAAGCAACGGAGCTTTCGCTCCTTCACTTGATGTATACAAGGATTGTATTCTCTTCCGTGGAACAGACGGTTCTAATGCGGGAATGGAGCTTGTAGCCGCCAATTTGGAAACGAATGAGATGAAGCTATACGACGCATGGCCTGGGACTACAACAGACGGGAATGGACAACAAGTAGCAAACAATTCATATCCTGACCCCGGTGCTGTGTTTGACGGAGTTTACATTTTCTGTGCAGCCGACGGTTTCGATGCCAATGGCGATAAGAACTACAATCACGGTGGCGAGCAGCGAATATTCGATGGTGAGAAAATAACTTTACAGAAAGATTTCTGCCCTGGAACTCTTTGCGACTGGGTTAAAGAACCCATCGTTGCCAACGGTTCACTCTACTGGTATAACGAAGCCAACGATGTTGCTCTAGGTTTCGGAAGCGGTATCTATCGCCTCGATTCCAAAGATGCCACTCCTGTAGTTTGCACCACTGTGACTGCAGACGGCG
>CALBJK010000274.1 GCA_937892695.1 uncultured Prevotella sp. | reverse complement strand
GGCAAGAGAGCTTGCTCTCTATTGTCCAAGTGCAGCCTATCTTCTGCAAAGATAGTGCAAACGAGCGGCAATGAGCTTGCTCATAGTTGTCCGAGTGCAGCTTATTTTCTGCAAAGATACGGAAAAAGCCGTAGTCTGTCACTGTCAGATAATTATAACGATTGCAATATGTTAATGTCATATAAAACAAACTGGTATAATATGGAAATTTAGAACAATTTATGTAATTTTGCGGCCAAAATATTTTAATGTTATTAAGATGAATAAACTAAAATTTGCCAGTGCCGCACTGATTGCCCTGTCGGCAACGTATGCACACGCCGGAGGACTCCTCACCAACACAAACCAGAATATAGCTTTCCTCAGAAATCCTGCACGCGATGCCGCAATCGGTATCGACGGAGTATACAGCAACCCTGCCGGAGTGGCGTTTCTCGACCGGGGGCTGCACCTGTCCGTAAACCTGCAGTCGGCATGGCAGACTCGTTCCGTCACCACCGACTTTGCCCCTTTCGCCTACAGAGAGAGCAACCAAGGACGCACCACGAAGACCTTCAAGGGCAACGCCAAAGCCCCGGTCGTACCGTCCCTCCAAGCTGCATACAACACCGGCAAGTGGAGCTTCCAGTTCGGCTTTGCCATCACCGGTGGCGGAGGCAAGTGTGTGTTCGACAAAGGGCTGCCATCGTTTGAAAGCACCGTCGCCATGCTGCCGTTGCTGTCCCAGAACCTCGACGCTCTGACGACCAAGCTCGGGTTGGGAACGCTCGGCCTGCCCACCGTCGAAGGATATGACATGAACACCTACATGCGCGGCCGGCAGTACTACTACGGCTTCACCCTCGGGGCGGCACGACGGCTGAACGATTACTGGTCGGTCTATGCCGGAGTGAGGATGCTCTACGGTTCGGCCAACTACTACGGCTACGTGAGCGACATCCGTGCCACTATCGGCGGCCAGAGCGTCAAGGCAGCGGAGACATTCAACAGTCAGGCTGCTCTGGCTAACGAGGCTTTCGGCAAATACACTGAAGCCGCCGCCATGTACCAACAGGCAGGAGACATGGCAAACTACGCAAAATATACGAAGCTCGCAGGCGAAGCCCGCGTCAAGGCCGCCATGCTCTCTGCCCTCGGCGGAGCCACCGAAGACGTGACGCTCAACTGCGACCAGTCGGGATGGGGCGTGGCTCCGATATTGGGAGTCGACTTCAAGACCGACAAGGTGAACGTCGCTGCCAAGTACGAATTCAGGACACGGATGCGGCTGAAGAACCGTGCGGCCAACAGTGCGAGCGCGGCCAATCTGCCTATGCTCGACAAGTATCTCGACGGACAGAAGGTAGCCGAAGACTCGCCTGCCCTGCTCACCCTCGGAGCACAGTGGTCGGTGCTGCCACAGCTGCGCGTCTCGGGCGGCTGGCACCACTATTTCGACAAGGACGCAACTCAGTATTCCGACCGTCAGGACAAGCTCGGCGGCGACACCGACGAGTATCTCTTCGGTGCCGAATACGATGTGAACAAGATGATTGAGGTGAGTGCCGGAGCACAGATTACCGACTACGACTTCACCGACGAGTACATGGAAGATGTCAGCTTCAACATAAGTTCGTGGTCGTTCGGTCTGGGTCTGGGTGTAAAACTGACAAAAAACATAAAACTGAACGTGGCCTACTTCCAGACCAACTACGGCAACTATAAGCGCAGCACCAACGACTACAACAACCTTTCGGCCCTGTCGGGCAAGATTGTAGGCGACGTAACATCGTCTCTGGCTGGCGAAGAAGCCGGCAAAGCGGCCTCGAAGCTGACCGCAGCCCTGCTCACCGCCCCCGATACGGAGACGGGCAAGAGTATGCTCCACGGTTCAGACCGCTTCACACGCACAAACCGCGTGATAGGCATCGGTCTCGACTTCAAGTTCTGACCATACCTTCGCCGCCGTTATGACCGTCCCGACCGAACATTCGGGTTATATCGGCTACTATGTGACGATAGGCCGGGGAGTCTATATAGCCGTTATTTTTCTTCAGCATGAAGGCTACATCGCCCAGACTGCCCGAGTAGCACGAAAGTTCGTTGCGCCGCTGCACGGAGTGCTTGCTCTGCCGGGCGATTTCGATTTCGCGTTCGCGCACGAGGGCGTTACAGACCTTCTTGAGCATGGGTGTCACCACCTTGTCGAACAGATGATGACCCTGAATGAAAAGATAAGTAGTAGCGGGAGTCACACCCAGACGCAGAATGTCGTCACGCGTACTCTCCCATTCTTCCCGGGCTTTGGGATAAAGCCGCGCCAGAAATGCGGCTTTTTTCCCGACTTTGTGCCGGAGCCGCGCCAGATCATCGGCCACGCCCTCAACAGAAAAACCGCCCGGCTCTACCGTCCGCAGAAAATCGGCGAGCGGAAAGTCGCGGTAGCGTGAACAGCGATAGGCCCAGACACTCCATACGAACAGGGGGAAGACAGCCTCGGAGTAGTCGCGCAGATAGGCTTCGAAGTCGAACACGGCATGGTCGTTGAGCGTCACCGCCACGCACACGTCGTGGAGCGACGGGGCGTAGCACTGCATGTTCTCTATCGAGTAGGCGTAGGTGTGGAAAACGTATGGATTGTCCAGAATGGCACGTGAGGCGGCGGTGCGTCCCTGGACGAGATAGTCATAGTCGGCATCGACACAGGCTATCATGTCGCTCCCCATACGTCCGCCGACCAGACTCATCACGGCGGCCTTCTTGCCACGTTCGAGATGGGTCGTCTTTGAGGGCAGCATCACCTCGAAATAGCGCGTAGAGTCTTCAAACCGTCCCAGCACCGACCTCCAGAACAGTATGTCGTCGTAGCTCTCGACGTAGGCCACGATGCGCCGTCTGGCCCGCCGCGAGGTTAGACGGTTGGCTGCGGCGACGTAAGCCGACGATATGTTTTCGCGCAGACGTATGCTCATTGCTCACGGGGTTGGTCGGTAATGTCGGTCACTTCAGTCACCTTGTCGGCCCAGCCGTTCATCACCACAGCCGGGCTGTGTGTGGTGAGTATGACTTGGACGTTGGGGTTCAGCTCGGTGACGAGGTCAATGAGCCGCTGCTGCCAGTCGATGTGCAGACTCACCTCAGGTTCGTCCATGAAGAGCACATAGTCGCGGTTGTCCTCGATGAGCACCGTGAGCAGTATTACGAGCATCTGTTTCTCGCCGCTCGACAGCTGGTAGGGCACAAGCCGTTCGCCTATCTGCGAAAAGCATATCTCGTTCTCCGAGCGAACAATCTTCTTTCCCGTTTCGGCGAAGAGGTCGTCGACGATGTCCTGGAACCGCCGTTTCGGCTCCGACATGCGCTGCGCCCTCTCGGCAGCGTCGGGCTGTCCGCTCTGCAGGGCTGCAATGATGCGGTTGCCTATGTTGACCTGATAGTCGAGATACTTGCGTTGCAGTTGGAAGAGCTGGAAGTCGAGTTCGGTAGCCAGTTCGGCCCCGAGCTTGCTTATGGTGTCGATGTTGAGCAGCGGACGATCGAACGACCGAATCACATCGTAGCGTATCCACCGCGCATCCTCGGGTACCACTTTCAGATGTACCCCTTTGAGCAGATGACTCGGAAACTCGCCTCCTGCCGACAGTCCTTTCACTACCTTGTTGAGAATGGTGCTTTTGCCCACCCCGTTGACACCGCTCAGCACGTTGACTCTACGGTCGAGGTTCCACACTATGTGGTGCTTGCCGCTCCAGAGCGAGTCGATTTCTATCTGTTTTATGTATTCTGCATATTTCATATAGTCGTTTTTGTCAGTAATAAACGGTCATACAGACGGCCTCGGCCTGTCTGTCTACAAATTTAGCCTTTTCCGTCTGAACGGCAAAGCCGCAGGTTGATTTTTATTTGTGCAAAAACAAATAATATGTTAATTTTGCAGACAGATTGTAAAAAGGTAAACACATTCATTATGCAACACACAACAAACAAAGCGCCGATGGCCCATCTGTGCATACTCATGGCCACCGTGATATGGGGACTGCAGTCGCCTTTCGGCAAGGACGCTATGACCCACGGCATCGACGGCTACGACATGATAGCATTCCGTGCAGCAGGCGGAGCCGCCCTCTTCTGGCTGACATCTCTTTTCGTGAAACGCGAAAAGATATGCTGGCGCGACCGTCTGAAACTCATCGGAGCCGGACTGCTGGGCCTTGTGTTCAATCAGTGTTGCTTCACTATCGGGCTGAGCATCACCTCGCCCGTCAACGCGAGCATTGTGACTACCTCGCTGCCTATATTCGCCCTCGTTCTGGCCGCCGTCATCCTCAAAGAACCCGTCACCGGAATGAAGGCCGGAGGAGTGCTCATAGGCTGTTCGGGAGCGGTGATGCTGATAGTGAGCAGCGCGGTGGCCTCAAGCGCAAAGGTCGGCAACATCTGGGGCGACCTGCTCTGCATGGGGGCGCAGTTCTCCTTTGCCCTCTACCTTGCCCTGTACTGCAACCTGATACGACGGTACCACGCCGTAACCATTAACAAATGGATGTTTCTGTGGTCGGCAATGTTCGTTGTGCCGTTCTCTTCGGGGCATCTTCTGGCCACCGACTGGGCTGCCGTACCCATGAAGTCGTGGTTCGAAGCCGGATTTGTTGTGCTGTTCAGTACCTACGTGGCCTATCTGCTGGTGATGCAGGCCCAGGCCGTGCTGCGTCCGACCGTTGTGAGCATATACAACTACATACAGCCTGTCGTGGCCGTAGCCGTGAGCATCGTCATGGGCATGAGTGTGCTGACATGGCAGCAGGGCTTGGCCGCAGTGCTCATATTCTCGGGCGTGGGCTTGGTGATAAAGTCGAAATCGCGCCGTGACATGGCTGCGCAGAAGTCTTGACTGTTCCACTACTTACAAATCGTAACCTCGTTTTCGCCGTATTTTCTTGACTTTTTCTTGATAAAACGAAATCGCGAAATAGAGGTTAACGGGTCTTAAAATCATAGTCACGAGACAGAAAGACCGTGTCGATTTTCCAATATGCGGCATTTCAGAATGCAATATGCCGCGTTTCACAACTCAAAAAGCCGCATTTCATGTCGTGAAATGCGGCTTTTTATTTGTCAAGAATAGCTAAAAAGAGGCCGTTTTTGCATATTTATGCGATTTTTCTCCATCTCATTCTTGACCTATTTTCATAACAATCTGATTATCAACGCTTCCCTTTCAGACCCGAAATTTTCATTTTCAGCGTATTTGCGACCGAGGTCACATTTGCTGAAAAATATTCGATTCTCAGCGATTAGGATTCAGATCGTTTCACGAAATTTGTGCGTTCCACGGCCACAAAACCCGAAAACCGGTTACAGATTGTAAGTAGGGATTATTTAAGCCAATTTACCATCCGTCGTTTTTATATCACCCACGAACATCCAGCGAGTAGAGACGACACTCCGGTGCGTCTCCCAAGCGAATATGCCATCCACCCAGAAGCGCGTCTCCCGAACGACAAGAGCGCATCTCAAAAATGACAAAAGTGTGCCGCCCATAACACCGGTCAATCCAGACGGTTAGGATTTTTCACGTATTCTGTTTGTTGTATCGCTGAAAAGAACTATCTTTGTAGAATATAGGCTGCACTCGGGCGATCCAGAGCAAGCTCGTTTGCACTATCTTTGTAGAAGATAGGCTGCACTCGGGCGATCCAGAGCAAGCTCGTTTGCACTATCTTTGTCATATAATATTATAATGTACAACTTTAAAACAAGAACATTATGAGGGTGATAAGTTCGTCAGAGCTAAGGAACAACATGAAGAAATACCTTGATTTGGCTGTAAACGAGAGGATATTGATACAACGTGGCAGAAACGAGACTTTTGTACTGACCCGGGAAGAGTATCTCGAACCGGATGAAGACCTGAAGAGGGCTATAAGCGCAAAAGAACTGCTTGCAAGTGTAGAAGAAGACATAAGAGCCGCATACAGAAAAAGGCATGAGGACTGATTATGAAATAAGCAACAATCATGTATTAGCACAATTTCTATGAGCCATCCACGAATGGTAATTAGTAAATAGCATTTAGTACTTATCACCCGCTTGGAGATTACGTACCTCTGTCGCGTCTCACAAGCAGAATTGCCATTCACGTTGAAGACACTCTGTATGCACGCAACTGAAATCATATTTGCCACACTCTCCCAAACGTAGTTACAATTTCGGACACTAAACATTCTAGATAGAAGTGCACAGTTTTAGCCTATAGCCTTAAATTAGCAGATAAATAATTCTAATTAAAAGCAAGTCATTGGACAACAAAG
>CALBJK010000273.1 GCA_937892695.1 uncultured Prevotella sp. | reverse complement strand
TATACTTATCATATAGAGCTACTCCATGCCTGATCTTGTTTACATGTTGTTGCCACGACGCACACCTTGTAATCGCCCTATGAAATATGAGTTTTTGGGAAATAACAAGGTGATTTTAAATGAAAGAGCCGTGGTGTTAAATGCCTTGCTCGTAAAATAAATTTCACCGAAAGGGTGTATTTCAAGATTTTATGCTTACCTTTGCTATGTGTCAGACGCTCCTTATTGATTTTTAAGCAGCACTACTGTAAGTGAAATTTCTGACATATATAAGCGTTGGACAACTTATTGCTATCCGACGGCTTGCTTTTATGGACAATTGAAAGTCTGCTAATTTAAGGATTATAGATGTAACGTATAAAAACAATGGAAAGAAAAGTTGCATTAATCACCGGTATTACCGGTCAGGACGGCTCTTATCTTGCAGAGCTGCTGTTAAGTAAAGGTTATGACGTACACGGCACAATCCGCCGTTCATCAGTAGACTATCGTGAGCGCATCGCTCACCTTAAGGCTTGCCAAACTTCCACTTGCACTATGCAGACCTTGGCGACTCTATGAGCCTTATACAGGTGATGAACAAGGTAAAGCCTACCGAAGTGTATAATCTCGCAGCCCAAAGCCATGTGCAGGTGAGCTTCGATTCGCCTGAGTTCACCGCTGACGTTGATGCCACTGGTGTTCTCCGTGTGCTTGAGGCTATACGTCAGTGCGGACTGACAGATACTTGCCGTATGTATCAGGCTTCTACGTCCGAGCTTTTCGGCAAGGTAGAAGAGATTCCACAGAACGAGAAGACCCCGTTTCATACGTATTCTCCTTATGCCGTTGCCAAATAGTACGGCTTCTGGATTGTAAAGGATACAATATGTTCTGCTGTTCTGGTATTTTGTTCAATCATGAGAGTGAACGCCGTGGTGAGACAATCGTGACACGTAAGATAACTCTTGCCGCTGCACGTATCAAGCAGGGCAAGCAGGACAAACTCTATCTTGGAAATCTTGACTCACTCCGTGACTGGGGATATGCAAAGGACTATGTAGAGTGCATGTGGCTGATACTGCGGCACGACAAGCCGGAGGACTTCGTAATCGCTACTGGCGTTCAGCACACTGTGCGTGAGTTCTGTTATTACGCCTTCAAACACGTAGGCATAGAGTCGGAATTCGAGGGGAAAGGCGTTAATGAAAAGTATCGACAAAGCCACTGGCAAAGTGCTTGTAGAAGTTTCGCCCGATTTCTTCCGTCCGACTGATGTTGTGAATCTGTGGGGAGACCCTACTAAGGCAAAGACTGAACTTGGCTGGAATCCGTCAAAGACAAGCTTTGAGCAATTAGTGAAGATAATGGTTGACTCTGATATGGCAAAGGTCGCAGCCGAGGATGCCAGTCAGAAGGTTCGCACCAACCTTGCGGAGTATTTGGAGAAAGGAATCGTAAAATAATGTTTCCCACAGACAGGCACATATTTTTCCCTTGCTGTCCGCATTAGTTATATTTGTATTAATTATGAAAAATATCCAACTCTTTGATTGCCAGACAGACATGAAGTCACGGATAGAGAATGCCTTTTGGTTCACTGCCATACTTTCTTAACTCCAAATTCCGGAATACTCCAAAATATGAATGACAAGTTCTTTATGCTGTTGCGTTTGGCGATAGGCTCTTCCGAAATCATTCCTCACATTGAAAAGGAGGAATGGCGTGCGATTTATGAGATATCCCAAAAACAGTCGTTGTTAGGTTTGGTCTTTGATGGCATTCAGAAGATGAGTGATGCCGCCAAGACGAAAGGCGAGACGATGAAGATGGATATTGATTTGCTGATGACTTGGATGGGCAAATGCAGACAGATAGAGAGGCGCAACCGACTGTTGGATGCTACTGTGGCCAAGGTTTCATCTTGGTTACAGAATAAAGGTTTCCGTTCTTGTATCCTGAAGGGTCAGGGCAATGCCATGATGTATCCTTTTCCTTTTCATCGCACCTCTGGGGATATAGATGTTTGGATTGATGGCATGCCTTCAGATGTCATACGTTTCGTCCACTCTGTCGCTCCAGCGGAAAAAGCTTGTTATCATCATATTGATTTTCCTCCCATCAACGGCATTCCGGTGGAATTGCATTACCGTCCTTCCTATTTGCATAATCCACTGCATAACCATAGGTTGCAACGTTTCTTTTCAGAGCATGCTGACGGGCAATTCTCAAATGTCGTGGACTTGGGCGATGGAACGGTTGCCGTACCGGCCTTCGCTTTCAATGTAGTCTATCAGTTGGTTCACATCTATAATCATCTGTTCCAGAAAGGAATAGGACTCAGGCAGATCATAGACTATTATTTTGTGATTGATAAGTGGTACACGGATGATTCCACAGCTAAGACAGCTTTGCAGAATAAATTGAATTCTCTTGGATTATGTAAGTTTGCAGGAGCTGTAATGTATGTTCTGCAAGAAGTGCTTGGTTTGCCGGATGAAAAGATGATAACTACTGCGGATACAGTCAGAGGCAGGTTGTTACTCGAAGAAATATTGCAAGGTGGTGATTTCGGACAATCTGATGTACGGTATGTTTCCGGTCATGGATTCTTTGGGCATAACCTGCAACGGTTATGTCGTGATTGGCGGTTGGCCAGGTATTATCCTGCCGAGGCCTTGAGCGAGCCATTTTTCAGAATCTGGCATTTCTTATGGAGGCTGAAAAATAAGAAATAACGAATGTCTGGCTATATTCACACCAGACTGTCAATCTTCTTTTTTATATCGCGTAGCTCTTCGCGCACAGCAATGAGCGTGTCAAGCACCTCGGCACTCTTGTCCACGCCCATCTTGTTGCTACCGAGCATCTTTCGTGCGGCGGCAATCTTGAAACCCCTCACTTTCAGAAGATTGTAGATTACCTTTATCTGCTCGATGTCCTTGTCTGTGTATTGCCTGACGTTCTGGCTCGTTGTCTTCGGCCGAAGCGAAGGAAACTCTTTCTCCCAATATCGGAGATTGCTTTCGTTCACGCCAATCTCACGTGCCACTTCCTTTATCGAGTAGTATCGCTTTAGGTTTTGTTCCTTCTTCAATACCATAATGTCTTGCTTTTTATTTAAACATGATTAATTTATTTGCAAAAATAAGCAAAAGGGCGTATCTTTGCAAAACTTTTAGGGAGAATTAGAAATAAAAAATACAATATGATGACAGCTAACGAAATACGCGACTCGTTCAAGAAGTTTTTCGAGTCGAAAGGTCATACCATCGTGCCCTCGGCTCCGATGGTAATAAAAGATGACCCCACGCTGATGTTCACCAACGCGGGCATGAACCAATGGAAGGACATCATCCTCGGAACACGCGACCCGGAGCCGCGTCGCCGTACCGACTCGCAGAAGTGTCTGAGAGTCAGCGGTAAGCACAACGATCTGGAGGAGGTAGGACACGACACCTATCACCACACCATGTTCGAGATGCTCGGCAACTGGAGCTTCGGCGACTACTTCAAGGAAGGCGCGATAGACTATGCTTGGGAATATCTCGTGAGCGTGCTCAAACTCAATCCTGCCGACCTCTACGTAACAGTGTTTGAGGGTTCGCCGGAAGAAGGACTTGCGCGTGACGATGAAGCTGCCAAATATTGGGCAAAACATGTGCCTGCCGACCATATCATCAACGGCAACAAACACGACAACTTCTGGGAGATGGGTGACACCGGACCTTGCGGACCGTGCTCTGAGATACATCTGGATTCCCGAACACCGGAGGAGAAAGCCAAGGTGCCAGGACGCGAGCTTGTGAACAAGGACGACCCACAGGTGATAGAAATATGGAACATCGTCTTCATGCAGTTCAACCGCAAGGCCGACGGGTCGCTCGAACCGCTGCCCATGCATGTCATCGATACCGGCATGGGATTCGAGCGTCTCGTGCGTGCCCTGCAGGACAAACACTCCAACTATGACACCGACATCTTCCAGCCCATCATCAAGGAAGAAGAGAATATAACCGGCCTGAAGTACGGAGAGAAAGAAGAAACCGACGTGGCTATGCGCGTCTGTGCCGACCATTTGCGTGCTGTAGCCTTCTCGATAGCCGACGGCCAGCTGCCGTCTAACGCCAAAGCCGGATACGTCATACGTCGAATACTGCGCCGTGCCGTGCGTTATGCATACACGTTCCTCGGACAGAAGGAAGCTTTCCTTTACAAACTTGTGCCGGTACTTGTGCGCGAAATGGGCGAAGCCTATCCCGAACTCAAGGCTCAACAGGAACTTATAATCCACGTGATGAAAGAGGAAGAAGACTCTTTCCTGCGTACTCTCGACAAGGGTATAGCCCTGCTCAACGAAGCCATGGACAATCTTAAGAAAGATGGCAAGACACAGCTCGACGGCGAACAGGCTTTCCGCATGTTCGATACCTACGGTTTCCCGCTCGACCTGACCGAACTGATATGCCGCGAGAACGGCTTCACTGTAGACGAGAAACAGTTTGACGAGGAAATGCAGAAACAGAAACAGCGCGCACGCAACGCCGCTGCCGTCGAGAACGGCGACTGGGTAGAGCTGAAGTCTGGCGAGCAGAAGTTTGTCGGCTACGACTATACCGAACACGACTGCCACATTCTGCGTTACCGTAAAGTAACCCAGAAAAAGAACTCCTTCTACGAAGTGGTGCTCGATGTCACACCGTTCTACGGCGAAATGGGCGGCCAGGTAGGCGACCAGGGCGTGCTCGTCAACGAGAACGAGACCGTCGAAGTCGTCGACACTAAACGCGAAAACAATCAGAGCATACATATTATTAAAGAACTTCCAAAGCATCCCGAAGCCCAGTTCATGGCTTGTGTGGATACCGAAAAGCGTGAAGGCAGTGCTGCCAACCACACCGCTACCCACCTGCTCGACTATGCTCTGAAGCAGGTTCTCGGCGAACACGTGGAGCAGAAAGGTTCGTTTGTTTCGCCGACCACACTGCGTTTCGACTTCTCCCACTTCCAGAAAGTGAGCGACGAAGACCTGCGCAAGGTTGAGCGTATCGTCAACGACCTTATACGCCAGGATCTTCCGCTCGACGAACACCGTGACACTCCTTTCGAGGAAGCCAAGAAGCTCGGAGCCATCGCTCTTTTCGGCGAGAAGTATGGCGACAAAGTTCGTGTGGTACGTTTTGGCCCGAGCTGCGAATTCTGCGGCGGTATTCATGTCAAGTCGACCGGCCATATCGGCATGTTTAAGATTGTCGGCGAGAGCAGCGTGGCCGCCGGCATACGCCGTATCGAGGCCAAGACCGGTAAAGAATGCGAAGAGTACATGTACGCTCTGGAGGATGGAGTGAAGGCTATCCGAGCTTTGTTCAACAACGCCAAAGATCTGAAGGGCGTGATAGAGAAGTATATCGAGGAGCATGACTCTATGAAGAAGGACATCGAGCACTTCCGTGCCGAGGCTGTAGAGCGTGCCAAGGACAAACTCATTGCCGAAGCTACGGAGAAGAACGGCGTGAAGGTCATCAGTACAGTGCTGCCCTTCGACACTGCTGTGGTCAAGGATTTGGCATTCAAGATACGCCAGCAGATCGGCACAAGTCTGCTTTGCGTCATAGGTTCGCTCTCCAACGGCAAGCCGACCCTGACCGTAATGTTGAGTGACGACATGGTGCAGGATCATAACCTCAACGCCGGACAGATGGTGCGCGAAGCTGCCAAGCTGATTCAAGGCGGCGGCGGCGGCCAGCCTTACTTCGCTACTGCCGGCGGTCGCAACGCCGACGGACTGTCTGCTGCGGTCGACAAGGTTGTCGAAATAGCCGGTCTCTAACCAATACATTCTTTAGGTCTGCTGTCCGTCTGACGTTAAAAGGGTGGGGCAGACCTGAAATGATTAATAAAATGCGTCAGCGTGATTATTCATGCTGGCGCATTTTAATATATCCATAAGAGTTAGAGCTGAAGTTAATTCATTGCTATATAACCAAAAGAAATCTGTACGACAGTAGCACGTAAAACGACTTAAATACTTGAAATGTCGCTATCGTATGATTCTGCATATTTATGCAGAAAACAGAGTCTGAAAAACTTCGTCTGAAAATGATGAAATAGAATTTGAGCACCCGGTTGTAGACACTTTCGGGACGTTTTCAGTAGGGTGAAAATGCAATAACGGCCTTATTGCATTCTGAAAAGAGCCTTATTAGGATGCAATAAGGCTCTTTTCAGAACACAGTCAGGGGCATTTCTCGAAGCACATAGAAGTTATGACGGGTTTGCA
Organism: uncultured Prevotella sp.; assembly: GCA_937892695.1. GTDB lineage: Bacteria > Bacteroidota > Bacteroidia > Bacteroidales > Bacteroidaceae > Prevotella. The sequence continues at coordinate 31 of CALBJK010000273.1, read as the reverse complement.
ATTGCATGTTTATTCAGAAACGGGAATATTC
>CALBJK010000272.1 GCA_937892695.1 uncultured Prevotella sp. | reverse complement strand
CGAAACTTGTTGTATGTTGGCATACTTAGGCATTTCGGCCAGACGCTTTAAGACATCCATCAGATATGGATAAGGAAATTTGCTTTGTACTGACAATAAATCTCGCAAATTGTCCATTGCAGGGGGTATTGAGTCAATGAAATGTTTCTTTCTCTCGAAATATCCTCTGAAACCGTAAGCCCCAAGCACTTGTAATGTGCGGAAAAGAACAAACAAACTGAGACGGTCTACAAAATGTCGGACAGAAGGAACTTCAGTGTAATTTTTTAGAGTTTCGTAGTATTCGGCTGTCAGCTCACGTCTAAATTTGTGAGAATAATGTGCAGAAGCCTGCCATAGAAAGGAAGCCAGATCATAATAGAACGGTCCTTTTCTTCCACCTTGATAATCAATGAAATATGGGTTGTCATTGTCATCGAGCATCACATTGCGTGCTTGAAAATCACGATAAAGGAAACTGTCTGTCTTTTCTGCGGTCAAATCACGTGCGAAAAGACGGAAGTCGGCTTCAAGTTTCAATTCATGAAAGTCAAGCTCCGAAGGTTTCAAAAAGCAGTACTTGAAATAGTTGAGGTCAAATAGTACCCCTTCTTCGTCGAACTCAGGTTGGGGATAACAATTACTCCAATCCAGACCGCGTGCGCCCCTTATCTGTAAGTTTGGAAGTTGACTTATGGTTTTAATAAGTAGCCCCTTTTCTTTCTGATTATAACGTCCTCCTGCTTCCCGGCCCATACGTAATACATCGTATAATGAGCGTTGGCCTAAGTCGCTCTGAAGATAGCACAACTCGTCCGCGCTTGTCGCAATAATTTTCGGAACTGGCAATTGGCGTAAAGTGAAGTGTCTTGTTAGATAGATGAAGGCATGGTCTTCATCCCTACTTGTACCTATTACTCCTATTACAGAAGAGCCGTCCTTCCCTACAAGACGATAGTATTTGCGATTACTTCCTGCCCCTTGTAGAAGCTCTGTACTGAAAGGTTCTTCACCTTTCCAGTTGCGATACAGTTCTATCAGATTTTCCACACCAATATGTTTTTATTTGTGTTCAGTTCATTCTTCTTCTCGTTTTTTCTTTTCCCACACCGCAAGCAGACGGTCGATGAGAAGCAACAGTATAAGTATACCCGCCGACATAAAAAATGAACGTGTCAGCAGCACCAATCCACCACAGATAATGACAAATAATAATATTTTCTTCCAATCAAAAAACATTTTCATAATGCGAAGATACAAAAAAAATGATAAAGGGGCAAATTATGTTTTACGATTATTATTCATACACCTCGTCAATGCCTCCCGCTACATCCTCTTCGTCCGTCTTACACGGATCATAGCCTTCCGGTACATCGAACACCATAGGAGTGTATCCAAGAGTACGGTCGGCATATATTTTCTTCATGTAATAAGCCCAAATAGGCAATGCCATTGTCGCTCCCTGCCCCATTCGCATAGAGTCAAAATGTATGTCACGGTCTTCTCCTCCAACCCAGCATCCGCTGACAAGTTGAGGAGTGAACCCTACGAACCAAGCATCTGAGTTACGGTTTGTTGTTCCGGTCTTACCGCCTATTTCCCCCTGCATATGAAATTTATATCTCAGCCGTCCGGCTGTACCTCCATCTACGACACCGCGCAGCAGCACGAGCATCTTATTCGCGCTTTCTTCACTTATGACCTCATTCATCCGAGGTTGGAACTTGCTTATCACGTTGCCTTCATTATCTTCGATACGCGTGACAAACAAAGGAGCAGTTCTTATTCCGTGATTGGCAAATGTCGTATATGCGCTTACCATTTCGGCCACAGACACTTCGCAAGGCCCCAGACAAAGCGACATTGACGGATAAATGTCGGGATTGTTGATGCCGAAATCGTGAAGTATGCTCACAAACTGGCGTGGGTTAAGCTTGCTCATCAGATAGGCCGAAATCCAGTTGTTCGACTGCGCCAGTCCCCATTTCAGAGTCACCATCTGGCCGTAACGGCTGTGGCTGACATTGCGCGGAGTCCAAGGCTGGCCTGCCACCATGTAGGTACGCTGCACGTTCGGAGCCTTGTCACATGGAGAAAATCCGTTTTCCATGGCCAAAGAGTAGAGCAGCGGCTTTATCGTAGAGCCTATCTGGCGTCGACCGTTCATCACCATGTCATACATGAAATGGTTGTAGTCCAGCCCGCCGACGTAGGCTTTAACTGCTCCGGTCTTCGGATCCATACTCATGAAACCGGCTCTGAGGAATGACTTAACATAACGGATGCTGTCTATCGGTGTCATCACTGTGTCGAGGTCGCCGTGATAAGTGAAAACAGACATGTCTGTCGGGGTATGGAATGCCGTATGTATTTCCTTATCACTTGCCCCGGCGGCTTTCATTGCCCTATAACGTTCACTCTGTAGTACGGCCCGCTCCATTATCTGATTCACTTGCTTTTCCGTAAGCGCATCGGTAAATGGGGCATTTGGCTTTGACCTGTTTTCCTTGAAAAAGGCCGGTTGCAGGAAACGAGCGACATGACCATACACAGCTTCTTCGGCGTAGCGCTGCATACGCGAATCTATCGTCGTATAAACTTTCAGCCCGTCAGTGTTCAGATTGTACGGACTTCCGTTTTTTTTGAAGTTTTTATTACACCACCCATACAGTGGATCACTTACCCATGCTATAGAATCCAGAACATACTGCCGCTTGTTCCATGATGGATAATCAGAACGTTCGGGACGCTTGGCTGACATGTACACACGCAAAAATTCGCGGAAATACGGTGCTGTACCGTCCTTGTGGTCGGTACGATGGAAGTCGAGCGTCAGTGGTGAATCTGAGTATTCGTTGTATTCAGCAGTTGATAAATAACCGGCTTTTTGCATCTGGGACAACACTATGTTCCTGCGGTTTCGGCATCGGTCGGGATAGCGTACCGGATTAAAGTAGGAAGGATTCTTGCACAGACCTATCAGCGTGGCTGCTTCTGTCACACTAAGGTCTTTTGGCTCCTTATTAAAATAGGTATTCGCCGCAGTCTTTATTCCGACAGCGTTATGAAGGAAGTCAAAGTAGTTAAGATAAAGTGATATGATTTCTTCTTTCGTATAGTTACGTTCAAGCTTTACAGCAATCACCCACTCTATAGGCTTCTGTAACAGTCGTTCTACCGTACTGCTTGCAGTCTCCGAGTAGAGCTGTTTTGCCAGTTGCTGTGTTATGGTCGAACCGCCACCGGCGTTTTCTTGCCCCAATATTCCGCGTTTTATGATGGCTCGTCCGAGAGCGATAAAGTCTATGCCGGAATGGTCATAGAAACGTTCGTCTTCCGTAGCGACGAGAGCATGTACCAGATGGGGAGACAGCTGAGAATAAGGTACACAGATACGGTTCTCACGGTTAAAGTTCCATGTTCCTATTACTTTCCCATCTGACGAATAAACTTGCGTAGCAAAACGGTTGATAGGATTTTGCAAATCCTCTACCGGCGGCATGTATCCAATCCATCCGAACCATATAGCTGTAAACGCTACAGCACTGGCCACAACGGACAGAGCCAGCAAGCTCCATATAAAATGTACGAATATCTTTCTCATCTATTATCCTTTTGGCTACAAAGTTACTTCAAAAGAGTGGAATACAAAACAAACTCGTTGTTTTTATTCCAACACACAACATAACTTGCAAGCCCCAAAAGCAAAAAAACAATAATAAGATGGTTCTCGTACTCATTGTAGGGTGGCACGGATCGTGCGTCCGTAAATAATAACGGAAATATAAAAGAGTCAATGATGATGGAAATGGTGATCCAGCGTGTCGGTCATATTCTTTGTGGTTATGTACCAGATTTATCAGTACAGTGAACCATACGGCATTCATATATTTAAATAAGAGTCCTTGAAGCCAAGAAAGTAGAGGACACCGTCCAGTCCGATGGTATTGATGCTCTGCCTGGCATTAGCCACAACTTTCGGCTTAGCGTGAAATGCGATACCCAATCCGGCTGTTGACAACATTGGCAAATCATTAGCACCGTCGCCGACAGCAATGGTTTGTGCAATGTCAACCTTCTCCACTTGCGCTATCAGCTTTAAAAGTTCAGCCTTTCGTTTTCCATCCACCACTTCGCCAACGTATCTGCCGGTGAGTTTCCCGTCTCTGATTTCCAATTCGTTGGCATAAACATAGTCAATGCCGTAGCGTTTCTGCAATGCCTGTCCGAAATAGGTAAAACCTCCAGAGAGTATCGCAATTTTGTAGCCATATTTTTTCAGTACGTACATCAATCGGTCAACGCCCTCAGTAATTGGCAGCTTGTCGGCTATATCCTTCATTACCGACTCATCCAGTCCTTTGAGCAACGCCACACGTCGCGTAAAACTCTCCTTGAAATCAATTTCGCCTCGCATCGCACTCTCTGTTATTGCCTTTACTTTTTCTCCGACACCAGCGCGCATTGCAAGTTCATCAATCACCTCTGTTTCAATAAGCGTCGAATCCATATCAAAACATATCAAGCGCCGCATCCGGCGGTACATATTGTCTTGTTGGAATGAGAAATCCATTTCCTGTTCAGATGACAGCTGCAGCAATTCTTTATGCATTTCATCGCGATTGTTTGGAGTACCCCGCACAGAGAACTCAATACAAGCACGTGTGTTATGTCCTCCGTCCGACTCGTCGAGCGGTACACGGCCTGTCATTCGTCGTATTGAGTCAATGTTCAACCCCTGATTGGCGAGTGTCCGAGTAGCTGCAGCTATCTGCAAAGCCGTGAGTCTTCGTCCCAGAACGGTCAGTACGTAGCGGTTTTTACCTTGTTTTCCGACCCATGTCTCGTAATCCCTGGACGATATTGGTTTGAAACGTATATTCACGCCTAGTTTGTTGGCCTTGAACAGCAATTCTTTCATTATGAATCCAGAATTCCGTTCTTCGGTCTTTACGAGTATTCCGAGTGACAGCGTGTCGTGGATGTCGGCCTGTCCTATGTCTAGAATAGTTGCGTCATAACGTGCCAGCACCTCGGTGACCGTTGCGGTTAGCCCGGGGCGGTCTTCACCGGTAATGCGGATAAGGATAAGCTCTGTTTTTGAAGTTTGCATCAATGATTCTATTATGTAACTGAAGTTTCCCACCCTTAGAAAGATGGCATAAAATAACAGTTTCTCAAAA
>CALBJK010000271.1 GCA_937892695.1 uncultured Prevotella sp. | reverse complement strand
ATTTCGGGGCAGGCCACTGACATGCAGACGACATACCCTGCAACCATCAAGGGTGTGCAGGACGTTGAAATCCGTCCGAAAATCTCCGGTTTCATCACTCGTCTTTGTGTAAAGGAAGGTCAGAGCGTGAAGGCCGGACAGCTGCTCTTTGTTATAGATAATGTGACCTACGCTGCAGCAGTACGTCAGGCCAAGGCGGCTGTCAATTCGGCCATTGCCCAGCGCAATACAGCCAGGCTGACATATCAGAACAATCTGAAGCTGTTCAAAAATAATGTGATAGGTTCATACGAGCTCCAGTCGGCCAAGAACGCTCTGGAGGCGGCTCAGGCAGCACTGGCCCAGGCTCGTGCCAGCTACGTGTCGGCCAAGCAGAATCTCGACTTCTGCTACGTGAAGAGTCCTGCTTCTGGCGTAATCGGCGACCTGCCTTACCGAGTCGGTGCCTTGGTGAGCGCGTCGAGCCAGCAGCCTCTTACAACGGTTTCAAACATCAGTACAATGCAGGTTTATTTCTCGATGACAGAAAAGGATCTTCTCGACCTCACCAAGACAGCCGGCGGCATACACGCTGCCATCAAGGACTATCCTGCTGTCAACTTGCAGCTTGCTGACGGTACGATATATGAGCATCCGGGACATGTCGCTACGGTGAGCGGAGTGATAGACCCGTCGACAGGTTCTGTGTCGATGCGTGCCGACTTCCCCAATCCTGAACATCTGCTGAAGAGCGGAGGTTCCGGATCTATTGTGGTGCCTCACAAGTCGGACAACTCTATTGTCATTCCTCAGGATGCCGTGTCACAGGTTCAGGACAAGATGTTTGTCTATGTCGTAGGGTCTAATAATAAGGTGAAGTACACAGCTATCACCGTAAGCCCTCAGAACGACGGCAAGAACTATGTCGTGACAAGCGGACTTCATGTCGGCGACCGCATTGTTACACAAGGATTGCAAACCCTGAAGGATGGTATGCAGATAAAGCCGGTCACTGAGGCACAGTATGCCGAGAAGCTGAAGAAGGCCGAACAGATGGGTGCCGACCAAGGTGATCTCGGCAAGCTGAAGAAGGACTTCGGCAAGTAAGCAACCAACAAGACATATAAGTAGAAACAAACATGAAGTTAGATAGATTTATCAAACGCCCGGTGCTGTCGACGGTGATTTCCATCGTCATAGTCATACTGGGTCTTATCGGCCTCGTGTCGCTGCCTATCGAGCAGTACCCGAACATCGCCCCTCCGACGATTATGGTGCGTGCCTCATATCAGGGAGCCAACGCCGAGACCGTGCTGAACTCCGTCCTCGCCCCGCTGGAGGAGCAAATCAACGGTGTGGAAGGCATGACGTACATGACTTCTTCGGCCACCAATGACGGTTCGGCTTCAATCACAGTGTTCTTCAAGCAAGGCATGAACGCCGACATGTGTCAGGTGAACGTGCAGAACCGTGTGTCTCAGGCACAGGCTCTGTTGCCTGCCGAAGTGACTAAAGCCGGTATTCAGGTGATGAAGCGTCAGTCTTCGACCGTAATTCTTTGGGGTCTTTACGCTGACGACGACCGCTACGACGACGAGTTCCTTGCCAACTATGCGCAGATTAACATTGTGCCGGCCATCAAGCGTGTGTCGGGTGTGGGTGAGTGTCAGGTATTCTCACAGAAAGACTACACCATGCGTCTGTGGCTCGACCCAGTAAGAATGAAGAACTACAGCCTGATGCCTTCAGACATCGTAGGTGTACTGTCACAGCAGAACATCGAGGCTGCACCGGGTTCATTCGGCGAAAGTTCAGACAACCAGTACGAGTACACCATTCGCTATAAAGGTCGTCTGAAGACTCCTACCGAGTTTGAGAACATGATTATCAAGAGCGACCAGAACGGACAGACAATCCGCGTGAAGGATGTAGCCCGTGTCGAGATGGGTGCTCTGTCTTATTCTGTTGCATCAAAGCTGAATGGCAAGCCTGCCATTGCGGCAATGGTCACACAGACTGCAGGTTCAAACGCTACGCAGATAGCCGAGGACATCAAGCAGGTCCTCTCCGACCAGGAAGCCGCTATGCCGCCTGGAGTGCATGTAAAGATAATGCAGGACGTAACCGAGTTCCTCTTCGCCTCAATCAATGACCTTATCAAGACTCTTGTCGAGGCATTCGTGCTGGTGTTCATAGTCGTGTTCCTTTTCTTGCAGGACTTCCGTTCCACTCTCATCCCGCTCATCGCAGTGCCGGTGTCACTGGTCGGAACATTCTTCTTTCTTTATGTGTTCGGATTCTCTCTGAACCTTCTTACTCTGGCCGCCCTTGTGCTTGCCATTGCCATTGTGGTCGACGATGCCATCATTGTGGTTGAGGCCGTCCACGCCAAGCTCGACTTGGGCTACAAGTCGGTGCGCCAGGCCTCTATCGATGCCATGAACGAGATATCGGGTGCAATCATCTCCATTACCCTCGTGATGTCGTCGGTGTTCGTGCCTGTGTCATTCCTTGGCGGAACGTCTGGTACATTCTACCGTGAGTTCGGTCTGACCATGGCTATATCCATTGTCATCTCGGCTCTTAACGCCCTCACGCTGTCACCGGCGTTGAGTGCAGTACTGCTGAAACCGAAGAACGCCGACGGTACACCTCGTAAGATGTCAATGATGGATCGCTTCCATGCCGCTTTCAACGCCGCATACGGTAAGATTCAGGGCAAGTACAGAAACGGTGTGCGCCACATCGTTGAGCGTCCTGTCATCGCAATCGGTGCAGTCATTGTCGGAATTGCTGCAATGGTTATTCTGATGATGAACACCAAGACTGGACTTGTACCTGACGAAGATACCGGAACCGTGTTCTGTACCATATCTACGCCTCCAGGCACAAGCTTGGAGAAGACAGGTGAAGTAGTGAAGCAGGTAGACCGGATGCTTGCCACCAACCCTGCTATCGACACACGTATGACCATCCAGGGTTACAACTTCATCGCCGGTCAAGGTTCAAACCAGGCCACCATCATCATCAAGCTGCGTCCGTTCGAGGAAAGGCAGAAGGATGAGGGCTTCCTGAAATACTTCGGTGTTCACAACCAAGGCTCAAGCATGGTTTTGGGCATGATCTACAAGCAGACGGCGGCTATCAAGGGTGCACAGATCCTTGCTTTCCAGCCGCCTATGGTGCAGGGATTCTCCGCTACCAACGGTATGACCTTCTCTATGCAGGACCGTACCGGTGGAAGTATCGACCACTTCAATGAGGTGACTCAGAAGTTCCTTGCCGAACTGAACAAGCGTCCTGAGATAAGCAACGCCATGACATCGTTCGACTCGCGTTATCCGCAGTATCAGATTGATGTAGACGTGGCCAAGTGTAAGCAGAGCGGCATCGACCCGTCTACCGTCCTTACCACCATGCAGGGCTACTACGGCGGTATGTACGCATCCAACTTCAACTCTTACGGTAAACTCTACCGTGTGTACGTGCAGGCTGATCCGTCGATGCGTGAAGACCTCAAGAGTATGAACAACGTTTATGTGCGCATAGCCGACGGTTCGATGGCTCCTATCAACGAGTATGTCTCTATGAAGAAGGTGTACGGCCCGCAGGAAGTAGACCGTTTCAACCTCTTCACTGCCATTAACATCAATGCTTCGGCAGCCGAAGGCCACTCTACCGGTGATGCCATCAACGCTGTGTCCGAAGTGGCAAAGGAGACATTGCCGACAGGATTCACTTACGAGTATTCTGGTCTGACACGTTCAGAGCAGGAGTCTTCAAACTCGACGATGATTGTGTTCGCACTCTGTCTGACCTTCGTCTACCTCATTCTGAGTGCGCAGTACGAGAGCTACATCCTGCCTTTGTCTGTAATTCTGTCTATTCCGTTCGGTCTGACAGGAGCCTTCCTGTTCACCAATCTGTTCGGCAAGCAGAACGACATCTACATGCAGATTGCCCTTATCATGCTTATCGGACTTCTGGCCAAGAACGCCATCCTTATCGTTGAGTTCGCTCTCGAACGCCGACGCACCGGTATGGCCATATCGTGGTCGGCTGTGCTGGGAGCTACCGCCCGTCTGCGTCCTATCCTGATGACTTCTCTGGCCATGATTATAGGTCTTGCTCCTATGCTTGTGCCGATGGGAGTAGGTTTCAACGGTAACATGACTATCGGTGCCGCAGCCATCGGAGGTATGCTCATCGGTATGCTTTGCCAGATTATGATTGTGCCTGCTCTGTTCTATATATTCGAGACACTGCAGGAGAAGGTTAAGCCTCTTGAGTTTGATGACGAAAACGTTTCGTCTGACTCCGAGTTCAAGCAGTATGCCAATCCCTATGCTGCCGCTCGTCTTCTAGAACAGACGGACAAGAACGTAACAAAATAAACGCAATGAAGAAACAAAATGTCATATTGTTAGCAGCTGCCGCTCTGTCAGTGAGCAGCTGCGGCATTTACAACAAATATGAAAGGCCCGAAGTCAATACGACCGGTATCGTGCGCGATTCGGCTTCGGTGACCGACACCCTGGCAGTGACCGACACTACGAGCTTCGGCAATCTTCCGTGGCGCAGTGTCTTCACCGACCCGAAGCTGCAGACGCTTATCGACTCGGCTCTTGTCAACAACACCAATCTGCTCAACGCCGCGCTGAACGTTAAGATGGTCGAGGCGCAGCTCGCTGCTGCCAAGCTGGCTTTTGTGCCTTCGTTCACCTTCTCGCCGCAGGGAACAATCTCTTCGTGGGATGGCAACACGGCTACAAAGACCTATCAGCTGCCTGTTCAGGCAAGTTGGTCGGTAGACCTCTTCGGCAACTTGATTAACCAGAAGCGCAGCGCACAGATGACTATGCTCGCTACAAAAGACTATCAGCTCGTAGTCAAGACCCAGCTTATCAGCAATGTAGCCAACATGTACTATACGCTGATGATGCTCGACAAGCAGCTCGAAATAGTCAACGACATGTCAAAGCTCACTAAGGAGACATGGGAGACCATGAAGCTCCAGAAGGAACTTGGACGCTATAAGGAAACTTCGGTCAAGAGTGCCGAGGCCAATTACTACTCGGTTCTGTCTCAGGCAGCCGAACTGCGCCGCCAGATACGCGAAACAGAGAACTCTATGTCGCTTCTGCTCGGCCAGCCCGCCCAGACGATAGCGCGTGGAACGTTCGACAACCAGTCGTTGCCTTCAAAGTTTAGCACCGGCGTTGCTCTGCAGATGCTCAACAACCGTCCTGACGTACACTATGCTGAGATGAGTCTGGCTCAGTGTTTCTACGATGTCAACACGGCGCGTTCACGCTTCTATCCCAACATCACCATCAGTGGTACAGGAGCGTTTACCAACAACAGCGGCATGGGCATTGTCAATCCAGGTAAGTGGCTTCTTAGTGCAGTTGGTAGTTTGGTACAGCCCATCTTCCAGCACGGACTCATCGCGGGGCTGAAAGTGGCCAAGGCAAAACAGGAACAGGCCTTCAACACCTGGCAGCAGGCGGTGCTCTCTGCCGGTAGCGAAGTGAGCAACGCTCTCGTGCTCTACAACTCGTCAGACGAGAAGAGCCGTCTCGAAGCCAAGCAGGTGGAAAGCCTGAAGAAGAACGTCGACTACACCAAGGAACTGTTCAACACCAGTTCAGGCATCACTTATCTCGAAGTGATCACTGCCCAGCAGAGTCTGCTCAATGCAGAGCTGTCTAAGGTTCAGGACGATTTCTACAAGATGCAGGCTGTCGTGAATCTCTACTATGCTCTGGGCGGAGGCCGCGACTGAAACGCTTAGTCCGTAGCTGTGATTCACGGACACGACGCGGACGGTGCCGAAGCGGTTACATCGCACACGACACCGGACCGCATCGCTACACCGAATCGCAGACGGCGGATTGCAAATTACTAATTGATAATTACTGACTATTATGATAAGTCCAAAAGCAGAAATAGACCCTAAGGCCAAGATTGGCAAGAACGTCACAGTCTATCCCTTCGCTTACATCGAAGGCGACGTTGAGATTGGCGACGACTGCATCATCTACCCTTACGTGAGCATAATGAACGGTACACGTCTGGGCTGCGGCAACAAGGTGTTCCAGAATACAGTGCTCGGTGCCGAACCACAGGATTTCAACTACAAGGACGACGCTTCTCGTCTGGTCATCGGCGATGAAAACATCTTCCGTGAGAATGTTGTAATCAACCGTGCTACGTTCAGTGACGGCGAGACCCGTATAGGCAACCGCAACTTCTTTATGGAGGGCGTACATATTTCGCACGACACAAAGGTCGGCGACTACTGCACGTTCGGTTATGGTACTAAGATTGCAGGCGACTGCGACATTCATAACGGTGCCATTTTCTCGTCGAGTGTACTCGTCAACTCTAATGTCCGCATCGGTGCCGCCACAATGATTACGGGCGGTGTGCGTATCGGCAAAGACGTGCCCCCGTTCATTGTCGCTACCGACAATCCAGTGCGTTACGGAGGTGTCAACGAGACATTGTTGCGCAGCTCGGGCGTACCCGACCGCATCATCGCCCATATCGCCAACGCATACCGTCTTGTCTTCCACGGCCAGACGAGTGTGTTCGACGCTACTATACAAATCAAGGAGCAGGTGCCTGACGGTAAGGAGATACGTAGTATCGTCAACTTCCTGGAGAACACCAAGCTCGGAATAATACAGAAGATATAGTACTTCATACCTTTAATAAGTATTGTTTTTTAGGTCAGGCATGGCAGATGTGATTCTGTCATGCCTTTTTCAGTGCCTTGTCGTCAGTAATGTGTTACTGTGTGGAATGATTTTGGGTTAAACTATCCAAATGTTTCGCATATACAGATAAAAACCAATATCTTTGCATTACATAAAACATGTAACATAAAACATGAAATGGAGGTAACGGCCTATGGAACAACTGAATAACCCGTTTGTCATCTACGGATACAAGGGGGCAGAATACTTCTGCGACCGAAAGAAAGAGACCGAACTTATCATACGAGCCTTGTCGAACGAGCGCAATATCGTATTGATTTCCCCGAGGCGCATCGGCAAGACCGGACTGATACAGCATGTCTTCGAGAACATACAAACCATGGAACCTGAAACCAAATGTTTCTATCTCGATGTCAACGCGACGAGGAACATGAGCCAGTTCATACAGCTTCTCGGAAAGACGGTCATCGGTAAGGTTGACACCTTCTCACAGGCGGCCATGCGGAAGATTACCGATTTTTTCGCCAACTATAAGCTCACCGTATCGTTCGACGAGCAAACGGCTCTGCCTACTTTTTCGATTACAGTTTCTCCTGACCAGCGTGAAGATTCGCTGAAACATATTTTTGAATACCTGAAACAGTCAGGAAAACGAATTTACATAGCAATCGACGAGTTTCAGCAGATTGCCGAATATCCGGAAGGTGGAGCCGAAGCGTTGTTACGTTCTTACATTCAATTTCTGCCAAACGTCTATTTCATCTTTGCCGGGAGTAAGCAGCACATTATGACAGACATGTTTCTGTCGGCAAAGCGGCCGTTCTATCAAAGTTCGCAGATTGTGAATTTGCCGTTGATAGATGTCCGCGAATACCAGGCTTTTGCCAACAAATGGCTCGAACGGAAAGGTATTGAAGCTGATGACCAGACTTTCTTTTATCTATATAATAAGGTGGACGGACAGACATGGTACGTCCAGGACATTCTTAACCGGCTATACCAGAACGAAAAGGAAATAACCGAATCGGAGATAGATGGGGTTATAGACGAACTGGTCAACGAACAGGAGGTAGCCTTCATCAACTATTACGAATCGCTTACAGACAATCAGGCAGCTTTGCTTTCTGCCATTGCAAAAGAGAGGGCCGTGTCGTCGGTACTCTCTCAAGAGTTTGTCAGACGCTACAATCTGCCTGCCCCGAGTAGCGTCAGTCTTGCATTGAAGACATTATTGGAGAAAGAGTTTGTCTACAAGTTTAACGATAGATACATAGTCTATGATAGGTTCTTCGGAATGTGGATTAGAAGGAACGTCATTGAATGACCGCATGTTACCAATAGAATCGGTTATAGTTTAATTGTGAGTTGCAAACTCAAGTCCTAAATATAATTGGGCTGAAAGCCTGTTGATTCTGCTAACACGTTTTATACATTTTACTGGTTTACAGAAGTCACAAACGATTTCATTAAGTCAGACGGGCAATGATGCTTGCATCAATTGGCGTGGCGAGAAATTGAACCGAAAGGAACGTGATGTCTTTACAACGCAATAATTAACTAGAGCCATAGAATCCAATACAAATTTAATCAGTCTGCTCCATTTACCAGACATTCACTTTCGAACATCCAACGAGACGTCACTCCGGTGCGTCTCCAAAGCGAAAATGCCACCCACGACTCCACTCCGGTGCGTCTCCTCTATGGTATTGCTATCAGCGATTGGTGTTTTGTTTATTAATCAAAATTTCTTACTGCTCAGAAAGTGTATCACATGCGCTTAATAGCACTACAATAAATATATGTATTGTACTTTTGTTGATAATATGTGGAAATAAATGACATAATGTATTCTTGAAATATATTATTATATTAAAATGCTTGATTTATGTTAAATAATCAAGCGTAAATGAATATTCCTGTAACTTTGTTCACTTTGATTTGAAAATATTATTTACATTTGCAACGTGTTTCTAAAACTAACATTTATGAAACATTTATTAATGACAGCTTTTATGCTGGCTTCCTTGTTCGGAAGTTTTTCAGCAGCAAATGCAGCGACGGCAACGCCGATGCAAGTAGCAACAATGTCCGAGTTGGTCGCTCCACACGACTACACGACTGTTAAAATCTCCCACTGTGTGGATTATAATGATGATGGGGATATGGTTTTGCTGACTCATGTTAGGGTTTATTGCAATGGTGTTCTTGTCAGCGACACAATAGATGTTGCTGTTGTGAAAACAGGAATGTAAATCTTAGTCTAACTGCTGTTGTGTGGATTTTATTCACATAACAGCTTTAATATTGTATAATATGATGAAATTTATAGCTCTTTTTCTTTTCCTTTCCATTTCTTCGATTTGTTATTCTCAGACAAGTCTTAAATGTGTATATATAATTCAATTTCCTATTCTTGATGGCGTTTATAAATTGGAGGCTTACAAGAGAGACGCTGTTATAAAGATGATAAATGAGGATAAGAAAGTCTATTCTTTGACATTCTCTAATGGAAAATATCTTTATAAGAAAGAACCGGAAAGTGTCGATAGGGTAGGAGTTGAAACTGATGTCCGTTCCTTATATATCGATTTTAAAGACAGTTCTTCTGTGACCCAGTATTATTATTCAAATAAATTCTATATTGTAAAGGACAAACTTCATAAGTATGAATGGAATATAAGTAATGAGACAGACACAATCAATGGTCGTTTGTGTACAAAGGCCGTTCTTAAAAGCGATTCGGCCATTGTGGCTTGGTTTACGCCGGAAGTGCCTTTCCCTTACTCTCCTCTTGGCTATTACGGCTTGCCGGGGCTGACTGTCAGACTGAAAACCCGCGTCTATACGCTCAATCTTCAGAGCATGACTGATTATAAAGGCGAGGCGTTGAAACCTGCTACAGAAGGAGAAGTGACAACACTTGAGAAATTAAATAAAAAGAAGAGAAGGAATACAGAGCAGCTTATGAAGAGTGCTGACAAAGTAACAGAGTATTGACAATAGATTGAAAACAGAAGTAAGGTTCCTTTTTCTTGTTTGTCTGTTGATGTCGAGCTTGTTGGCATCAGCACAGACACAGATTGACGGTCGAGTTTCGGACAGTCACGGCGAAGCCTTGTCTTCGGTTTCGGTCATTGCCTACGCCGACAGCCTGCTTGGTAGCCAGATGGTCGGTTACGGCATTACTGATGCCGGTGGAAAGTTCCGGATAAGTCTGGATCGGCAGTACAAGCGGCTGTGGCTCATAGCCCGCTGTATCGGATATGACGACTATAAGGTCTGTGTCGTGCCCGACTCTCTGCTCCGACCGGTCCAGATAACGATGAGGGCGAATAAGAAGACCATTGCCGAAGTCGTAGTGAAAGGAAAGTACACGGGCGTGAAGTTGGCAGGCGACACGGTGAAGTTTGACACCGACCATTTTCGTGACGGCTCGGAAAACAGCATCGGGGACGTTCTCGGCAAGCTGCCTGGTGTCAGTGTCGGCGAAGACGGCAGCGTGTCGTATGGCGGCAAGAGCGTCGGCCATGTCCTCATGGACGGCAAAGAGGTGTTCTCGAACGGCGGGTCGGGGATGGTCATCAAGAACATGTCGGGCGACGTGGTGGCCGGAGCCGACATTATCCGCAACTATAATAATGGCCGACTCACAAGCCTGTTCAACCAGAGCGAAGACCTCGCTCTCGACATACGTACTAAGAGCAAGGGACGGATGACGGGCAATGTCGAGGCTTACGGAGGCGTAAACGACAAATACGAGGGACGGGCCGTTGCTCTGTATCGGGAGCGTGACCTTTCGGTTACAACAGTCTTGACGGCGAACAATCTCGGAAAGCCTGTCTTCACACTGAAGGACTATATGTCGCGTATGATGAACCGTGCCGACGCTCTTTCCGGCGGTGGCAGCATGACCGTCAGCGGTGCCGAGGCCGAGATGATGTACCGTCCCGAAAATCTCAGCCGCGACGAGGGACGGCTGGCCTCTGTCGATGCCCATTACCAGAAGAACAAGAAACTGACGCTTGATGCCAATGTCATGTTCAACCAGTCGAAGCCCGAAACCGACATGACGCGCCACGAGACTTACCTGTCAGACCGGAGCGCGGTGCTGACCGCCCTTCGGGGCTCTGACAATAACCGAATACTGTCAGGAAAGATATATGGCCGCTGGACTCCGACGGGCAATGTCGAACTTACTTCGACGACAAACGTCAACGCCTCGCGCGCCCTGTCAACGAATGAAGCACGGAGCCAGGCCGACGGTGTGATAAACTACGACGACCGCAACCGTAATATCGGCACATCAGTCACACAAAATCTGGCAGCCCGTATCAAGCACGGAGCCGGACTGATGTTTGCCGACGTGAATGTGGAATATTCATACAGTTCGGACCGTTTCGCTCTGCATACAGACAGTACTGTCCTTCCGTCAGACAAATATGTCGACAGCGGTCTCGCCGACTTGCCTTATCTGCTCTCTGACGGACGCAAGTATGACCGCTTTGCTCTCGACGCTTCTTTTGGTTATGCCCATAATTTCGGCCAGAACTACAAGCTGAACGCTTCGGCCATGTTCCGCAACGACAGCCGCAGTGTCGGGCATCTTCTGCAGCCATCAGTCTACGATAACGGGCACATTCTCATACAGGAATATTCGGCACGGGTTTCGATGAAAAGCCAGTTCGGCAAGTTCAGTCTCAAACTGGGAGCTGACGGCAGTGTCGAGACAGACCGCCTGTATGGACAGTCTCGGGACTGTCGACTCGTCGTCTATCCGAACATCGAAGCCGGTGTCGATTTCAGCCCCACTCACACCTTGTCGCTCAGCATAGCGCGTGGAAAAGACCCGGTTGACATTTACAATCTTGCCCGTTTCGAGTACGTAGACGATTACAACAGTATCGTTCTTCCGTCCCTCATTGCCGCCCCGTATCTTAGAAGTACCGACGTTACGTTCAGTTATTTCAACCACAGCATAGAGCGGCAGGGTTACATCGTCGCCTTTGCCAACTATAAGGTTACGCCTCACGCTCTTGTACCCAACATAGTCCAGAACGGACTGGTCAGCACTACGGCCTATTCGTCAGACCGACAGTCGCGTTCGGGCTACGTTTCGGTACATGCCGAAAAGCGTTGGACGGCTGTTCCCTTGAAGACGAACGCCAGCATACTGTACAGTTATGCGTCGTCGCCTTCGGTCATGAACGGAGTCGATTATTCGTCGAGAAACGATATCCTTAAAGCCGATGTCGCGGTAAGTTCGTCATTCCGCACTGTTCTCAACTTTGAGCTGAAGCAGAACTATTCGCGTACATGGAACCGAATAGGTGGTGCCGGTGTGAGCAACAATATAGACCGCGCCGATACCGAAGGCCGGTTGTTGGTGTCAAAGGGCAAGTTTTTTGCTTCGTTGTCTTGCGCCTATCAGTATTCTAAAAGCAGTGTCGCGCGTCTAGGATTGTTCAATCTCGGCTTTTCGGCGCGTTACAAAGTTGGGCGGATTAGTTTGAAAGTGGAAGGCCAGAATATTCTCCATCTCGCAAATAACAGTTGGCAGAGCATTTCTTCTACGCCTTATTTCACGTTTGTCGAGACGTTCCGCCGTTTGCCGGGCAGCATTGTCGCCGGGGCGGTCTGGGTATTTTAGCAGATTTCAGTACGACGCTGTGCAGGGTATTCCTTCTGCGGCCACTCTGTCGCGTATGCTGTCAAGCTCGTCGTGTGTGGCCTTCATCAGGAATCGGTCTGGAGTCTCGCGGTCGATGGTATATATCATCACTTCTTGCGGACGTATGCGGCGCAGGGCTTTGAGCCACGGCGTGACAAAGCTGTCACTGGTGTTGTCGACATCGCGTCCGTCGTCGGTACGGCCCTTCATGAACATGGTCTGTATTATGACATGGCCGTTGAAGGAAGCCAGATGTTCTATTATCTTGTTGACATCGTAGCGGCAGCTGACCGGGCGATCGACTATCCGGATATAGTCGGGATTCACGGTGTCGAGCTTCAATATGTTGTTGTCTACGCGCATGAGGGCTTCGTGTACCTCGGGGCGGTCTATGAAAGTAGCGTTGCTAAGCACGGAAACCTTGGCTTTAGGGCAGTAGTGGTCGCGCAACCTGATGGTGTCGTCAACGATTTCGCGGAAGTGGGGATGACCCGTCGGTTCGCCGTTGCCCGAGAATGTTATCACGTCGATAGTCTTGCCCTCGCTGCAGAGCCGTTTCAAGGCGCGTTCGAGACCTTCGGCTACGGTCTGGCGCGAGGGACGGGGCGAACGGGTAGGGTGGTCGGCGTTGTAGCCGCATTCGCAGTATATGCAGTCGAACGTGCAGGTCTTGCCGTCGCCCGGCTGTAGGTTTATTCCGAGCGAAAGCCCGAGTCTGCGGCTGTGTATCAGCCCTGAGATTGGAGACGGATATATTATTGTAGACATGTTCTTGTTTTCTTGTCTCTGTCGGCACGTGCCGACAGAGACAAAGTTAATAGATTTTTCCGATACAGCATAAAAAACGTTTGCTCTGTACTTGAATTATGGGTTAATAGTAGTTAATCCTTTGTGACAATACTCCGTTAAAATTTAAGCTGCCTCAGCCGCAAATCCAAATATCTCATTG
>CALBJK010000270.1 GCA_937892695.1 uncultured Prevotella sp. | reverse complement strand
GTGGCAGTCTTGGTGCTGTCGGTAGCAGACGTTTTCGCGCTGTCGTCTTTGACTGACACGGTTTTGGCGGTGTGTCCATGCGTCAAGGCTGCTATCGAATCGTTGTGCATCTGCAAGGTTCGGGCGGTCTTCTCCTTGGCGGCACGTTCGGCTTTGGCAGCGCGATGAGCCATCTCCATCGGCCATACCATACGGGCATACTCGGTCTTGCTCACGCCCCACATAAGAGCGGCAGGGAGCAGGACGGCGCACACGAGATAGACAGGCCGGAAGAAACGCCGTCCGCGCACGAACAGAGAGGCCAAGAACACCTTCAGACCGTTGTTGAGCGACACCCCGGCTGTGAGCACGAAGAGCAACAGCGACTGGCCGATACCGATGCTTCGGCCTGACTTCAGCTTGCGTCCGCATACATAGACGGTCAGCAGGATTAACATCATGGATATGACAAAATGGTCGGGAGCCATCGCCGACAGCAGCACGTAGGCGAAAGAAAAGAACAGCAGCGTGAGCAGCGAAGCGTCGCCACGTCCCAGACCTACAACCTCGCGCAACGTGCGGCGAAGGAATATCATAGAATAGAACGCGCAGAACGTCTGTATCGCAGCGACGATAAAGACGGCACAGTTGATGCCCAAAAGCCACATCAGCCCACGGTTGAGCATATATGGCACATACATGAAGAAGACCAGTAGCGGATGGCGGAACACGTTGTAGAAGGCGTGCCAGTCGCTCACGACGCAATAGGTAAGCGGGTCGAAGCCCGAAAGGTGGAAATTGTGGACAAACGTGGCCCAGTATTTCTCGGCCAACGGTGTGAACAGGTCGTAGTAGCGGGCTATGACAAGCGCGTCGAACGTGACGAAAATGACAAGCATCAGCACAGCCAGCACCCTCTCTTCACGCCGCACAGACAGCAGCCACCGCATCTTTTCTGTCGCAATTTTTAATATTCCCATCAACAATTCTTTTTATTTTAATGAATGTCCGCATTATGCCAATGTAAAATAGAAATGCCATCCAACAGTAGAGACGCACCAGAGTATTGTCTCTACACTCTGGATGCACGAAAGTGAATGTCTGGCAGATTTAGCAGACTGATTAAACTTGTATTGGACTATTGGTAACATGCGGACATTCATTTAATTTTCAGTTTACTTAAATCCTATTACCTTTCAGGAAGAACCTCACCAGTACGAAGTTGACCGGCACGCACACGGCAAATACCGGTATTGGTGCCCACTGCTTGGCCACTCCCACATGGAGGAAGAAAGTCAGTGCTCCCATCTGGAGCAGATAGTTGACAACGTGGGACAGGGCAAATCCGGCTCCGCGCCGTGCGTTGGCCTTCACATGGAAGGTGTAGCGCGTGGATGCCACAAAGTTGAAAGCGAAGCTGACCACATAGCCAACTGTCATCGCCACTCCCGGCGCGGCTACATGTATGAGCATCCAGTAGACGGCATACTGCACCGCCGTGGCCGTCACGCCGACGATGCCGAAACGGACAATCTCGCCCAGCCGCTCGCGGCGACTCTTACTCAAACGGCCGGAAATGAGCCTTATCAGCATAGTCGAACAGTTCTTTGTCGCCCCGGCTGTCGCCGAAAGCTTCTATGAAATAATCGGAGCGGTCGCCGAGCACTTCGCTCACACGTCTCACCTTCTCGGCTCCGTAGCAATTTGGCGTGGCAAAGCGGCCTGTCAGCAGCCCGTCGTTCACCTCGGGTCGGGTGCCGAGGACGGTGATGTCGTTGCCCTTGCCGTTGCCCAGCCAGAGACGCGCAAAGGGTTCTACCCAATTCTCGAAGCTCGCGCTGACGATAATAAGCCGGGGGCGAGGGGTTTCTTTTGCTTTATCCATTATGAAATCGACAGCCTTCTGACGAATATATCTTTCGTTGCATTCGGCGAAAGCTTCTCCGTTGTTGTTGAACATCTCAAGACTCATACCCTTGAAGAAATGGGAGAAGAGCCGCTGCTTGGCCTTGCTGTTAGAGTAAAGGCCAAGTTTCATCAGCACCACCAGTGGAGACACGAGCAATAACCCCACCGCACAAGCCCAGGGAGAGAACGAGAAACGGATAAACTCGATAAGCGTATCGCAATTGGTCAGTGTGCCGTCAAAATCGAAGATATATACTTTCTTCTTTTGTGTCATGACAAATAAATGATAATGAGGAATGCCAGAATCCACATAAGGACGACCGTCTGGGAGAAGTGGTCATGAAGGATTACCTTGGTTGGGTCGCCGCTCTTCTTGTCGACAACCGAAATCTGGATGTAGCGCAGCAGTCCGAGCAGTACGAAGACCGACGTGAGATAGAGCAGGTCGGTGTCGAAATGCTCAGTCACTTCGGGCGAGACAGTGTACATGATGTAGCACATGAGCGTCACGGCAGCCGTGATGGTGACGGCCTGGTTGATGAATGTCAGATTGTAGCGCACGGTGTTCTTGCGCGGAGCTTCGCCCGTCTCGTTCATCCTCAGCACGTCGTCGCGCCGCTTGGAGAACGAGAGAAACAGCGTCAGCAGGAAGGTCATAAGCACTATCCACTTGCTCAGCACTATGTCGCCGGCAAAGCCTCCGGCAAAGATGCGCAGCACGAAACCGAAGGCCACGATACATACATCAACAATGGCAAACTGTTTCAGTTTGGAGCAATATGCGAGATTGAGCAGATAGTAGAAACCGAACACGAGAGCGACATTGGTGAGAATGTCGCCTGAAAGCATGAGCAGCGTCGCAGCCGACAGCACCGTGAGCACAGCCATGAGCAAGTAAGCCGCACGGGGCGACACCGCACCCGAGGCTATAGGACGGTGACACTTGACGGGATGACGGCGGTCGGCATCGGCATCGATAATGTCGTTGTAGCAGTAAACGGCCGACGACATAAAGCAGAAAGCCACAAACACCACGACGGTATAGGCCAGAGCATCGAGTCGGAACAGTTGGCCGGCAAAGAACAACGGTACAAAGACGAACAGATTTTTAACCCATTGCTGGGGACGTATCAGCTTAAATAATTCAGTATTCATACTTTCCTAATTTCTTATTGGTCAAGGCAATCAGGACAGACGTGCCCAGACGTGATTGTTTATTTTATGTACGAGACAGCCCTCGTCGTGAGCTGTCTGACCACCCACGCTATGGCCACACTCACGACAAGGGTGAGAAGGAACGTAGGCCAGTAGCTCCATCCTAATGGCTCGACGCGGCACAGGACGAAATGGAGATGTATCAGATATATCTCAAGACTGATGCCGCCCAGAAAACGCAACGAGGTGTTCAGCCATCGGGGGGTGTGGGCAAAGACCATACACAGCAACACCGTCAGCGAGCAGCACAGCGGTATGTAGACGAGCCGCTCTACGAAAAGCGGAAAATGGCCGTGGCGCATCTGTTCGAGGTATATGCAAAGGGCGGCGGTAGATACCAGCGTCAGCAGAGCCATGCACGTGGCGTGGGCGTCGGAGCGACGCTGTTCCATAACTGCACGCCCTGCATTGATGCCGATAAAGAAGATAGGAACACGGCTCCAGAAAATCTCTATATGACCCACTGACTCGTGGATGGGGCGTACCCACTGTACTGCCACACACCACACTATCATCAGCACGGGCAACCACCGCCACACCGCACTGCGCTTTATCAGACGGACGTAAGCAGGAACAAAGAAATAGAGCATCATCACGGCGGGAACGTACCAGAATGTAAGCTCGTCGTAGAGCCAGAAGTCCCAGTTGACGGCGATGTCGCCCACAAGGTCGGTCAGAGACACGCTATAGGCTCGCGGCCCGAGATAGTCGGGGATGTAGAACAGGCAGGCCAGCAGGAACCACGTAGGATAAACCCTGAGATAACGGTGACGGAAAAAACGCGACAGCGAATGGTTCTTAGCCATGGCGAACCACATGCCCACCCCACTGACGAAGAGGAACATGTCGACACCGATGTTGCCGCAACGCTTCAGTCCGTAGAATATGTCGTAACGGTCAAGCCCTACGTGGAACAATATCACGAAGGGATGGCAGTTCCCATCAGCTCACTGCGGTAACGGCTTATGTCGCCAGCGTTTATTCCGGGTATGTTCATCGGTTCTCGGTTTTGTCAGACGACACTAATTGAGTTTTTCTTTCTGTCTGTCGGAGTGAGCGTTAACGCCCTGCACACTGTCGGCAGCACCGCGTTTACGGGCAGACTGGCGGTTGCCGAACAGCCCCTTCGATTCATGGTAGAACCAGGCTATGGCCACCGAAGCCACGATGTAGAGAAGCAGTCCGGTATATATATCGCCATGACGGCTGACAGGAATGAAAATCTTGCGTGTCACGGGGTGCATAACGAACAGCGCGGCCGAGATAGCACCTATCCATGCCATCCATACGTTCATCTTTTCGGGTACGAGTTTCACCACACCCACGCAGAACACGCAGACAAACAGCGGCACCCACAACCACGTCTGGAAATTCATGCTCATGAACAGTACTGCAGCAGCCGACACGGTTGTCACCGTTATCCATGTGCGGCGTGACAAGTCGCGACCGTAACGCGCGAAGAGAATCCCCGCGCCGAACGGCAGCATACCGCCTATGCAGTTATAGCGCAAACGGTTAAGCGTGTCGCCATCGGGTTCGCAGAACATCTGGGCCAGCCAGCACACCACGATGAGAGCCACAATGATGGGCCACTTAAGGCGGTAGAGCACAAGCCGGTAGACGATATAGAGCTGAAGCATCAGACCGAAGAACCAGTATGGTCCGGGCCAGATGACGGCATCTGGCGAAGGCAACAGGTTATTGAACATAAGCAGCTGTCCGAGCACGGCCACTACGCTATAATGGTGAGAGCCAGAAGTGACGGCATCGACCATCGTGAATACCACGAAGCCTACAATCATCATCTTGAACAGTTTCACGTAATGCTGTCGTATGAAGAATGACGATGATTCGCGCTTACCGCCCTTCTCATATTTCATCACAAGACCGTAGGCACTGAGAAAAAGAAACACCGGAACACCGTAATGGCCGAAGAACGACAACAGATGTACAGGCAGATTGATGTCTGGCGAGAGCAGGGCCGACATTATTCCACGACAGTTAACCGTGGAGAAAGTGTATTCGTTTTCCTTTACGGCAAAGCCGAGCCAGTGGCAATAGTTGTGCAGGAAAATCCCTATTATCGCCAGTCCGCGCATGGCCGAGCACTGTGTCCGTGTAAGAAGTTGCTGCATCGTGATATGTATTGATGAAGGAGGTTTTGTTTATTTCTTCTTTTTGTCGAGCTTGTCGTAGTCGGTAGTGCCTTTGAGCAGTCTCGGCCTGTTCTCTTTATAGCGGGGCGAGAGGATGTTGAACTCGTCGTGGTAGTCGGGGGCGTAGATTCCGGCGAGATATAGTAGCAGATGGGGCAGCGCGTCGGTCATGTAGCGGCGGTTGCGGGCTTCGACAATCTGCTTGTATATCTCGGGACGGCGCACCATATACTTGTGCGAACACCATATCCAGAACGGAATGTCAAACTCGGCATGAGCCAGACGCGAGTCGATGGCGGCCGAATGGAGACGGCAGAAGAAGTGCATGTCACCCTCGTAGCACTCCTCACCATGGTCGGGCACGTAGATGACAATAGCATCCTGGTTCTCGAAGCGTTCTACAATCTGGCTCACAATGGAGTCGTTATAGAGGATGGCGTTGTCATAGTCGGCCAAAATGCCGCGTTCGCGGTCGTTGAGGTTAGGTTTCAGCTCGCGGTAGTCATCGGCCTTGAATTTCTTGCGGTCGCGCGGACTGCGCTGGCGGTAGCTAACGTGTTGGCCTATAAGATGGAAGATGATGAGATTATGGTCGGTGTTGTCACCCTTCAGACGGTCGTAGTCGGAAAGCAGACCCTCGTCGAACGTATGCAGGGCGGTATTGCGGGTGTCAAATTGGGCCGCGCTCAGCTTGGGATTGTTAAGGAAGAAGCCTCCGCTGAAGTCGTATACGGCCTCTTTGGCCTTGGGTAGAAACTGGTTGGTGAGGAACGTGACGTGATAGCCCGCCTTGCGGAAAAGTTCGGGGAACAGAGGATAGTCGCACCACTCGCCTTTTTGTCCGACTACGTGCATCGAGAACATATTCTTGAACACATAGCTCGTAAGGTTCCAAGGCGACACTACGTCGGTGAACTTGACCAGACGGCGTCGTCTCTCCATTGCGGTCTGACGTGGCGTAGTGGGCAAGGGATAGCCGTACATCTGGGCATGGTGTCGGTTGTAGCTCTCTCCAATGATGAGCACTATGTTTGGGCTGCGGAATGTGCAGCTGTCAACCTTCACCTTGTCGACAGCGGCCACGAGCTTCTCCACCTGCTGGGCTGTGAGCGAATTGGCATATACGCTGAACACCAGACGATAGATGGGTTCGTACAGATTGGCGTGGTCTTTCTCGGTCAGAGTATGTTCAACCTCGCCGATGGTGTTGCCCGACATTAGCTTGGCAAATGCCTGCTTGTTGTGCCACGACGAAGATGCGGCCCACACCATCAGACATGTCAGCACCAGACCAGTTACAGGTTCTGCCTTGTGCATGCGCCGTGAGAGGCTGCCTATTCTTTCTTTCCACACACGACACAGCCGTCGGGGCACTATATGGGGGAAGCGCAGCCGCAGGGCATAAATCACATGCACCGCTGCCAAGAGCAGTACCCACCCTACTCCGCTGAAAACGACATCGGGCGACACACATGAGCGGAGAAATTCGCCGGCTTCGCGCGAGTCGGTCTCGCTTATGAGCATAAGAATGGAGGGATTGAGCGTCGACTCGAACTTCACGAAGCAATAGACATCGGCCACAGCGGCAGCATAGAGAACGGCACAAACCGCACCCTTCAGCCAGAAACGGAAACGCCGGGGCACGACGGCCAACACTACGCTCATGACATAGACATCGAAAAACAATTCGAGATAAAGATTGTCGTAGAGTTGCGCGCCACGCACGTCAGGAAGAGTAACCCACGCACATACACACCCCAACAAATACATGAAAACAAAAAACGAAGCGTTGACACGCACCGGCAATGCAGCGATACGGAAAAGTCGGCACAGAGTCCCTATTATTTTCATCCTTAATATAATTTAGCGCAAATTTAGCAGAAAAAAACGATTTAGGCAAATTATATGCGCAGCAACTTTGCCGGAAACGGACATTCGCCTGTTTTTGTTCAGGTTAATATTCTATAGCATTACAATGTAGTTTCATACGGATAAAATTGGTCAATGCTTATCGAAACGAACTTCCAACTCACAGATTTCTTTCCGTAATAAGTCATGTATTTCTGACTTTTCAGATATCTAATGAACGGATATTGACACATTTTCCGTAAAAGAAAACTCGCAACTTAGACAATTCTTTCTAAGTTGCGAGTTTTCATATTAGGATTCATTTCGAATTAACGCACAAACTTCAAAGCATATACTCTTCCAGTACTATCGGTTGCTTGGATAAAGTACACACCCGACGGCAACTCTGCAACTTCCATTTGAAGAACGTCGGAAGCTGACTTAACCTTTTGTCCTGACTGTGCAAATACAGTGATATTCATACGCACAGAAGCTGAAATTGTGGCATCAGCAGGATTGTATACGAGAGCAGATTCTTTAGTTTCAATGCTTTCCAGTCCATTGGTACCACCGCCAGATGCTGTAACAAACCATCCCTTCGACTCTGCATCTGCAACTTTTGCGTCCTGAGTACCAGGCATATCGCTGATGTTGAACTGTCGCATCCAGTCGCGGTTGTCATCAGTCACTTCAAGTTTAGAGACATCAGGAAGCACCGAAATGATGGTGTTTATGGCTGTTGCGTACATTTCATTTCCTTGTAGCATTACACCCTGCAGACTTTTGTTTTTACTTAAATCCAAAGTCTTGATGCTGTTGTCATTGGCAATGAGCTTTTGGACGTAGGTATTTGAGGTCAAATCTAAGGCTGTAAGTTCGTTGTTGTTGCAAATCAGCCAATACAGATAAGGATTCTTGCTCAAGTCTAACGAAGTGATTTTATTGTTCGCGATAGAGAAGGTAGACAAGTTCGACTGGTTTTTCACATCGATTTCTTTCAGATTATTGTTGTCTGCTTCCAGACGGAAAATCTTAGGATTCTTTGTGATATCCAATTCTGTAAGATTGTTTTTCGAAACAATCAAAGAAGTAAGAGATGTCAGATTTGACAAATCCAGACGGTCAATATTGTTATTGGATACGGCAACCCACTGCAACGCAGTATTTTTGCTAATGTCGAGCGATGAAAGTTTGTTGTCCTGAAGATACAATCCGGTAAGGGCAGTGTTGTTAGACACATCGATAGACGTAAGCTCGTTTTCAAACGCAGTCAATGTGGTCAATGCCGTGTTGTTCGACACATCAAGGCTGTTCAGCTTGTTTGCAGGACAGTAAAGTTCCTTCAGTTTTATATTCTTGGAGAGGTCTATCGTCGTAAGCAAATTGTCGTTACATTCAAGCTGTTCAAGCCCAGTGGCTTTTGAAACGTCAATCGAAGCAATCTTGTTATGTCCACATAGAATGTCGATAAGATTCGGGGCGGCTGGTATAAGAACCTCCGAAAGACTGTTTATAGAGCAATCTACTTTAGAAAGGTTTGTCATTACAGAACAATCGAGCGTACCCGACAGGTTGTTGTCGTGGCAATCGAGCACTTTCAGATTTGCAAGCTTCGACACATCGAGTGTTTCTATTTGATTTTCCTCGCAGTAAAGGCCTGTCAGAGAAGTATTGTTTGTAACATCGAGTGACGTAAGTTTGTTTTGACCCACCTGCACCTGAATCAATGATGGCGCGTTACTTATATCGACAGCCGTAAGCCCTGCATTGATAGCCCGAAGGAGAACCAATCCGTCTCCATATATTTTTACGACCTTGTTTGTTGGAGTTCCTGTGACATATTGCTGTCCGGTGTACTCAGTCAGAGTGCCGTCGCCCCAGTCGATGAAGAACGGAGCGTCAGCTTCACCACCGGTTCCGAACCTCACGCTGCTGTTTGTTTCGAAAGTCAATACCATGTTCGGTGTCTTGTCGGTCGTTACATATTCATACGCGCCCACATCGATAGAACTTCCAGACACTCTTGGGTTGCCGGCAATATCGACAGTCTCTGAAACTCCTGCTGTTGCAGTTCCTTTGTCAATGAATGAAGAACCTTCAGCAAGCTGCCATGATGCTTCGATAGCTTCATTTTTCTTGGCTTCGTCAGTCGACCATCCTATGAAAGAAGATGGCTTTACAAAATTGGAGGCCTCTGCATCTGGATTTCCGATAGTGTTCAATACGGCTTCGGAATTGTCTGTAGATTGATAGATGTTGGGAGCAGAAACAGTCTCAGTGTTACGGGCAAAGTTGTGCTGCACAGTACTGTTCACCACATATCCTCCCTTAAGACATATACCTCCTCCATTGTATGCCGAACAGTTGGTGATGACACTGCCAAGAATGCGTCCCGACTCATTGTAGACACCTCCGCCTTCGCCGCCACCTAGATATGAGTAGTCTTCAGAATCTCCATAGCAGTTCACAATTTTTGCATACGACAAAGAGCCATTGTTATAAACAGCTCCCCCTTTTATTGCCCGGCAGTTTTGGGCTGTCATAATAGAGGCTGTACCATTGTTATTATACAATCCACCGCCAGCAGCTGCATAACAGTCGTCGAAGGTGCAGTTCTCGACAGATGCCCCTTCACTGTAAAGACCGCCTCCGTTGTCGAGCGACACACAGCCTTTAAACGTACATCCATTCACAGTGCCACCATCGATATATAATCCGCCTCCAAAAGAATTGCCGTAGCTCGAACGTGTGAAATTGTTCTCAAACAGACAGTCTTCTACAACAGCTTTTCCTTCAGTACCCTCCGTAGGAAGGATGGCCACAGCCCCACCGTAATAATCTTTCGAACTTTCAGCCTTGAAATGGGATGCATTCTCCTTGAAAGTGCAGTCGCGCACTTCCAGCCACCCTTTAGCATATATGGCTGCACCACCTGCATATACTTGGTAGACATCGGCGAAAGCACCTTTCATCGTGAATCCCGAAACTTCGGTTTTATCCGTCAATCCCGTTTTGTTGTATAGTACGTGGTTATTGTTTCCTTTATTTCCAGTTATGGTCCAAGAATAGCGCGAAGAACTTCCTGCCTCGAACTCACGTGTCCAGACATCAGGTACATCGTCGTCTGCTGAAAGAATTGTCTCGTTGGCATATTCGTACTTTTTACCTCCTTCTTTCAGCTTTCGTTCGTCTTTGGATGTTTCAGTTCCGTCAAATCCGCCATAGAGAGAAACACCACTTTTCAGGATAAACGAATAAGAACGTTTTCTCTTTGCATCAATCAATTGCTTGGGTTTGTAAGTTCCTGCTTTAACCCATACTTCATCGCCTGATGAAGAGGCATCAATCATTGCTTGCAGGTCGCCCGACGCCTTCGCCCACGAAGAACCGTCACCGGTTCCGCTGGAAGTAACATAGCGTACTGTCGCATTGGCGACAATACTGGATAATACCAGCCCGGCCACTGAAAATAATTTAATAAATCTGTTCATGTTTAACTTGTTTGTATTTTATCTCAGTATTAAAATGTTTTTTTTAATTTTATTCCATTCAAATAAAAGTGAAAAGGTGCAGTATTTTCAAGGAATTTTTTTATAATACGATGTTCAAACTTATAATTAAGTTTTTCTCGTGTGCATTATGTTCGACAAAGATACAATAAAATCTGAAAATTCCCCCTGTTTGTCAACTGAAAAACGTAGTTTTACATAAAAAGTTACTTGGTATACACGACTCTTTCATTTAAGACTGTGGTTGTTATTCAAAATATCAATGTTCAGTTATAGACAGGCGTGTTCTAATATGCCCCTTATTGCGTCCAATATTCGGAATTTCAGAACACGATTTTCACCGCAGCTGTAACTCGTTGAAAATAAACTTGTCTGAAAGGTGTTGTGCATAAGCTTCAAATCAAAATGAAAGAGCTATGGCACATAACAAAAAATGGCATGGACAGGAAACCTAAAATTCCTGTCTATGCCATTATAATTAAGAAAAAGAAGCTGTCTATTTATTTCTTGAGCATCTTCTGTAGGAGTTCGGGTTCGTTGGTGGTGATGAAGTCGGCACCGTTGTCGATGCACCACTGCAGGTCTGCGGGCTTGTTGACAGTCCAGATATTCACCTTCAATCCGAGGTCGTGAAGCTTCTTTATCCAGTCGGGATGCTGTTTACGGAAAACGTCGATATGGTAGTCGGCACCGGCACCGCCGAGTTTCTTTATGTCCTCAGGAGACAGATCGCCGTTGAGATAATATACCGGCGTACCCTTAGGCACCTGACGGCAGAAAGCCACAAAGGCGTTGCGCGAGAATGTGATGTAGTCGACGCGGTCTTCCAGACCGAACTTTTTGACTCGGGCGAGCACCATCTTCACGGCTTTCAGCTCATGAGCCTTGTCCTTGTGGGGCTTCAGTTCGAAGACAAGGCGCGTTTTCAGCTTCTTTGCAGCCGCGAGGTAGGCATCGAGCGTAGGTACGTGTTCTCCGTTGGACAGCTTCTGGCGCAGCACGTCAGAGGCTTTGGATGTCTCAATGACGAAACCTCCGATCGAGTTGTCATGGTTGACGACAAGTTTGTTGTCAGCTGTGAGCCATACATCAAATTCGGAGCCGTAGCATCCGATAGAGTCGGCCTTGACAAGGGCGCGGATGGAGTTTTGAGCCGATCCGGCCGTTTTCCAGTAACCACGGTGTGCGACAACCTTGATGTCGCCCGCCATTGCGCTTGCCACCGACATGAGCAGGGCGAGCGCAATCAAAGACAGTTTTTTCATTGTTTTTTCTCTTTCTCCCGGCTGCTGAAGGAGTTTTTCTGTAAACAGAAGAAAGTGTGCAGCTTAGGCATCGCACGGACACCACGCTTTCTTTTCATGGCTGTATCTTACAGCCGGTTATTTCTTTATAGCTTCGCTTGGGAGCATCTGCACTCCCATAGCCTTGCCGTCGTCACCGAAAACGACAACGGCACAGAGCGTCTTTTTCTCAAACACTACGTCGCACACCTGAGCTTTCACGCCCATGACATCTTGCAGACTCCAGGGACCGTGCGACTTGTACTTGCCAAACTGGCTTTCGACTGCGGCTTTGATGCCTTTGAGCTGTTCGGGCTTGACCATGCCCTTCACCCTGTCAGACAAACCGGCATAGAGGCTGTCGGGCTGGTCGTTGAGCACGTAACCGAACATGCGCTCGGCTTTTACTGAATCGGTTGCTGCGGTCTGCGCACCTGCCGTCACTGCAAAGGTGGCAAGCATCAGTGCTGAAACTAAAAATTTTCTCATAAGCGTATAATTTTTATCGGTTATTATATGTTTATCACTTTCAAGTCGTCTTCTATCTGGCTGGTCTTGCTTGCCCCTACGAGAACGCTCGTGACACCCTGCTGTTCGAGAATCCACCGGAGAGCCATGTCGGCAAGGGTTTCTCCCCTACCCTTCGCCTCGTTGTTCCATGCCTTCAGCTGATCTTTTAGCTGGGGAGTGAGCACGTCGCTGTGAAGGAACCGGCTGTGAGCCATGCGACTGTCTTCGGGTATGCCGTTGAGATAGCGGTCGGTGAGCAGTCCCTGAGCCAAAGGCGAGAACGAGATGAACCCTACCCCATGCGCATGACAGAAGTCGAGAATGCCCTCTTCCAGAGGTGCCCGGTCGAGCATGTTGAGCCGTCCCTGATATATGAGCAGCGGCACGTCGCGGTCGAGCAGATAACGATAAGCGGTCTTGAGAGCTTCGAGCGGCCAGCGCGAAATACCTACATAGAGAGCCTTGCCGCTATGCACGATGTCGACAAGAGCCTGGAGGGTTTCTTCGAGCGGAGTGTCGGGGTCGTAGCGGTGACTGTAAAACAAGTCGACATAGTCGAGATGCATGCGCCGCAGACTCTGGTCGAGACTGGCCATCAGATACTTGCGCGAACCCCAGTTTCCGTAAGGACCCGGCCACATGTCGTAGCCGGCCTTGGTAGATATGAACAGTTCGTCGCGATAGGGTCTGAAGTCGTCGTCGATGAGCCGCCCCATCGTCTCTTCGGCCGAACCGTAGACAGGACCGTAGTTGTTGGCGAGGTCAAAATGGACTATGCCGTGGTCGAAGGCGTAATGGGTCAGTTCACGGCTGCGTTCGTATGGGTCGACGCTTCCGAAATTATGCCAGAATCCTAGCGACACCTTGGGCAACAGAACGCCCGAACGCCCACAACGGCGGTACATAGTGGCCGAATTGACATATCTACTTTCTGACGGTGTATACATGATGTTGGGGCATTAATTGTTTTGACGCAACTTGTCTTCTTTTATAAGCGCGAGCAGATGCTCTACGGCCTCGCTCTCGGGAATGCCGTGCTCCACGCACGTTTTCTTGCGATAGAGCGACACTTTGCCCGGACCTGCTCCTACGTACCCGTAGTCGGCATCGGCCATTTCGCCCGGTCCGTTTACTATACAGCCCATTATGCCTATCTTCAGTCCGCGCATGTCACGGGTGGCATCCTTTATACGGGCAATGGTGTCGCGCAGATTATATAAAGTGCGGCCGCAGCCCGGACAGCTTATATACTCTGTCTTGGTAGTACGCAGACGAGCTGCCTGAAGTATGCCAAACGATGTTTCAGCTATCTCTGTAAGAGTAATGTCGCCGTCGTTCATAAGCCACAGTCCGTCGGTCAGACCGTCTATCATCAACGCGCCCATGTCGGCGGCGGCTTCTATCTGAAGGTCGCTCTTGTGTTCGCGGTCGTGACGGTACATCTCGGTGAAGACCACCGGGTTGTAAACGCCGTTGGCGGTAAGCTCGTGTACGAGAGCGCGCTGGTCGCCCACCCTATTCTTATGACCGGTCATGCTCACTACAACCAATTCGGGATGCGCCTTCAAACAAGGCAAGTACTCTTCGGACGGTGCACCGAACTGCAGCACGAGAAACTTAAGCGGCGATTTGGCTGCAGCTATAAACGGTGTGGCGTTGTATGGGAATATGGGGTAAGTGTCTTTTTCGCCTTTGTAGACGTTAAAGTCGACAATATACTTGCGGCCTTTCACCCGCTTTTCTGGCAGATGCTGCCCTACATAGAAGAAGTCGGGAGTCTGGTCGGGATTGTATTGAGATCCGTCCTGCCCTGCTTCACCGCCTTTGGCCGTAACTATCACTACAGGAACGTTAGACCCTCCTATTCCACCGACGGCCCGGGTGAAACGGCGTTCGGGATGAAGCCAGTCGAAGCCCGGTGCCGGGTCAGCGGGTATCATAACGTGTCCGGCGCGGCTCGTCATATAGTCAACCAGATGGTGGGCAACTGGTATCTCGGCCTCTGGCGGCTCGCTGAGCGACACACGCACAGTGTCACCTATGCCGTCGGCCAGCAAAGCACCTATACCCACAGCACTCTTTATACGTCCGTCCTCACCTTCGCCGGCTTCGGTCACACCGAGGTGGAGCGGA
This sequence comes from uncultured Prevotella sp., assembly GCA_937892695.1. Taxonomy (GTDB): domain Bacteria; phylum Bacteroidota; class Bacteroidia; order Bacteroidales; family Bacteroidaceae; genus Prevotella. The sequence goes on along the minus strand of CALBJK010000270.1, from coordinate 3,847 downwards.
TAGTGCATGTCCTCACGGTCCATCGTATCGACAAGCAGACGCACCGAACGCACCATCACAACCGTGTTAGAAGCCTTGATGGAAATGACAACGTTGTCAAAATGTTCGCCCTTACAAATACGCAGAAACTCCATGCAGCTCTCCACTATGCCCTCGGGCGTGTCGCCGTAGCGCGACATGATGCGGTCGGACAGCGAACCGTGGTTCACTCCTATGCGGATGGCGGTATGGTTGGCCTTGCAGATGTTGAGGAACGGCACAAACCGCGCCTCTATCTTCTTTATCTCTTCGGCGTATTCGGCATCGGTGTATTCTATTTTCTTGAACACGCGGGCCGGATCGACGTAGTTGCCGGGGTTGATGCGCACCTTCTCTGCATAGAGTGCGGCCACATCGGCCACATTGGGATTGAAATGCACATCGGCCACAAGTGGCGTCATGTACCCCTTTGCCCTCAGTTCGGCATTGATGTTCTTGAGGTTTTCGGCCTCGCGGCGACCTTGGGTGGTGAGCCTCACCAGCTCGCCCCCGGCCTGTATTATCTTCTCGGCCTGCTCCACGCAAGCCTCGGTGTCATTGGTGTCGGTTGTGGTCATCGACTGGACACGTATGGGATTGTCGCCGCCCATGCCTATCGCCCCTATCTGCACAGGCTGTGTCTCGCGGCGACTGTAATTGAAAAGGTCTGTCATTTTATTTTTTATTTAATGAATTTCCGCATTTTTACAATACAAGTTTAATTAGTCTTCTACATCTGCAGGACATTCATTTTCGGGCATCCCTCTTGTATAGACGTACAGAAGTGTCGTCCAACAAGCTGGGTGGCATTCATATTTGATATGGATTGAATGCTGATATTCATCTTGTTTTTATAAAATCAAGCCGCCAGGGACATGCCTGGCGGCAAAAAGCAGCTCAGTTGGTCTTGTACTCGTACTTCACCTCAGCCAAGTCTTTATTGGCTTTTTCTATCTTCGCTCCGAGTCCCGACTTGTACTGCTGAAGCTTAGCGGCCACTGTCTCGTCGGCCAGGGCAATCATTTCCACCGCCAGGATGGCAGCGTTCATGGCTCCGTTCACACCGACTGTGGCGACGGGTATGCCCGGCGGCATCTGGATTATCGAAAGCATTGCGTCGAGACCGTCGAGCATTCCCTTTATTGGCACGCCGATGACAGGCAGGGTAGTAGATGCTGCAATCACGCCCGGAAGAGCGGCAGCCATGCCTGCTCCGGCTATAATTACTTTTATTCCCCGCTGTCTGGCTCCTTTGGCAAACTGCTCTACGGCATCGGGAGTGCGGTGTGCCGAGAGGGCGTTTACCTCAAAGGGAATCTGGAGGTCGTTCAGAAACTTGCAGGCTTTTTCCATTACTGGCAGGTCGCTTGTGCTGCCCATGATGATGCTCACTTGTGGTGTCATATATTATTTATTATGTTTGATGTTCAATATATTTTTCTCTTCGCAGTCTTTTCATACGCTCAGTATCATTACGTATGCTGTCACAAGCCCTACGAAGAATCCTACTACTACCTGCGTAAGTGTGTGCTGTCGCAGAATCATACGGCTAGAACCGACCAGTCCGGCAAGCAATATTACAACACAGAGCCACCATATTGGATTGTACGAGAAGATGAGAGCAAACGCCAGCAACGCTCCCGCCACACCGCCGATGGCAGCAGTATGGGTGGATATTTTCCACCAGAGGTTTATTATCGCGCACACTATCTGTATCATCAACGCCGCCACGAGGATGCTGCTCATAAAGTGGGGGATATGTACGGCGTGCATAACATAATAACAGAAAGAATAGCAGATAATGGAAATTAAATAGGGCACTACGCGCCGCTCTTTCTTTCCCAATTCGAAAAGTGTCCATCCACGATACCGCCTATAAGCATATATGAAAAGGGTGGGGAGGAGAATCGTAAAGAAATAGACAATGCCCAGCACCCACAGCTTGTACTGCCACGGGTACATGTTCATGTAACTGAAGATGAAAAGCGCGGCCAGTCCGACAATGGACAGGTAGAAAGGCGTGAACATAATGCTCATCGCCCTTGCAGTCAATATTATGTTTTTTTCGGTTATCATTTTATATTAAAACCGTTTTCCATTTGTTCTTTCTCATTCTTTTATTACGAACAAAGCATCCGAATAGCTTTTGTAATCGGAGTTTTTAAAGGTGAAATCTACTTTTTCAAGTTTATTTTCATCAAAACTATCAAGATACTCGTTGATTCTCGGCTCAAGCACGGAGAATGCCCTTTTCATCTTCCAGGAATTGTCCATGTCGGACAAATCGACAAGAATCAGGTAGATTCTGTTTTCTGCACCGAACCTCATTTCCCCCTGATTAGAGTAGAGCCAAGTGATTAATTCCCGTTTCCCAGACTCTGCATCTTTTACTGTTTTCCGCTTTGCAGCATTCAAGGAATCTACAACCTCGCTGTATCCGCATTCACAAAGCTTCTCGCGCAATACATAAAGCTTTTGAGCATCAGACAGGTCTTTGTTCGCAAACACTCCTAATTCTTTAGCCTTAGAAGCCAACCACGGAAGTTCTTTCTTGCCTAATTTGAGCTTTAACTTTTCATCCATGAGCTGCTTCGGGAAATAAGTGACTTTCAAGTCTAACGGTATTCCGCCAATGAAGAAATCTACATTCTTTATTTCTCCAACCGAAGGTACAACTCTACTATGCGTCTTGAAAAGGGATTCGATAAGGTAAGAGGTCCAATTGTTGTACCAACTGGCTTGCACATAGCTCCATGCGTTTGAAGCTATTTCTCCTTTTTGTTCCACAAGTGTATCATAATCTCTCACGGCTTTAACGTAACGACCGACGAGATACTTGTCGAGCGAATTGGTATAGTCGCCTCCCCATTCATAATGTCGAACCTTGTAAAGGTTGTCTTTCACCTTGTTTTCGTCAATGCCTTGGCTGTCGTACCACTCGTGGCACTTCACTCGCAAGAATCTGTCCAGCATTTCTATGCTGTCCGCTCTCTGCACCAATATGGCATAAAGTTCTTTAGCCCGTCCTGATACAGTTTTTGAGGAAAGCTCTATCGAGTTGCCAGAAAGAAAAGCTTCCATAATCTTCGTGCGGCTTATTGCACGCACTTTGAGCCACAGCAACCCGAGTGGGTCGCCGTTAAACGCACACATGTCGTTTTTTCTGAAAGCCACGTCGTACTTCTCGAAATCAGTCATAGGCCGCGATGTTTTTTGGGGTGCAAATCAGAACAATCTCACTGCTTCCGGCGACGCTTCCTTTTCCGCCGCGCCCGTTTCCATACTTTTTTCTTTCAACCCTTACATCCTTATATGGACTTATCAAACTTATCATCGTTTCGATGTCAGGATAGCTACGGTCGTTATAACTTACAAGCCATGTCGGTATGTCTTTTGCCCGTTCAAACAACAATTTGAAACTTTCTATCGCTTCCGAATTTTTGTCGAATCCGCTAAAACGTTTCGGTTCGTATCGTTTTGTTCCGTTTACAAAATCCTTATTCTTCCAATAGACAACGAAAGTTTCCAGAAGGTGATAAAACGATTGATAATCGGCATGGCTGCCACAATACGGTGGATCGAAATAGGCGAGGTCGATTCCTTTCAGTTTCGGGAGCAAGTCGAGAGCGTTTTCGTTGTAGCTTTTGTTGACCCTGCCATTATCGAACACGGCTGCATTGTACGAACCTACGAGATCCAAGAAAATCTTTTTCAGAGGACGAGTCAGACTGCGGTTGCGTTTTATGCGCAAAGGGTCGGAAGCATATTCAAGGGCTTTAGTATGTGCAAAATGACCCATTGTAACCTTTCGCGTCAAGCTCCGGCACAT
>CALBJK010000269.1 GCA_937892695.1 uncultured Prevotella sp. | reverse complement strand
TATCCGTAGTGGCAACCGCATTTTTGCTACGGATGAGCATGGAAGACTCTACATAAAGACAAACTCGCCTACAGAATTTTCGCTTCTGCCTCACAAACTGCAAATACAGTCGGTATCAGCTTTGCCTGATGGTCGTCTTTTCGGCGCAGGAAAGAAAGGGGTCTGTCTTTTGTCGGCAGACGGCAAAAAGATGTTATATCATCTTCCATTAGGACAATTAGTTACAAATTGGAAATTCCGGACATTTTACAGCAAGACAGCCCGTATGGTTTTCGTCTCTTGCGGCATAGGCCACACCACCTACGCTTTCACCGTCACGGGTAACACCATCCATGCTACTTCTACTGACATTCCATCAGGTGTGATGCAGGTTGCCGACTATAAGGGGAAAACAATCTTTGCCATCGACGGCAAAGGGCTAGCTATTATGAACAATGGCCGAATAAAATACATTACGCCATACAACAGCAATATCGGAAGCGACGCTGTCTATTCGGTATTCGAAGACAAGCAGGGCAAATTATGGGTCGGGACCTACCGTTCTGGTGTAAGCATTTTCACAGGCCAGAACCAATGGTTCTCTGTTCTAAACACAGCAAACAAGAAACTGACTTATAAGATAGTGACAGCCATAGTGCCAGATGGCGACCGCATATATATAGGCCTGGATGGTGGCGGACTCAACATTTATGACCGCCGTACAGAAACTACCCGCTCCCTTACAGCGTCGAACAGTCAGCTCCCCGGCAACAACATCATATCGATGGTAAAGGACAAAAACGACCTCTACATGGCCGTCTATTCAAAAGGTGTCGTCCGGATGTCGCTTTCTACAGGACAGATGAAACTGTTCCGTATGCCAGCCTACACGTCGCCAGATGCAAACTACGTATGGACACTTTGCGACGACGGAACAGGACATTTGTGGATAGGCAGCAATGATGTCTACATAATGGATAAGGCTTCCGGCAAAATTTCCTGTGTAGAGAGTTTGCGTGGAAAGGGATGCGCTACTATCGTCTGCCATGGCAAATTCATTTACATCGGCAACACATACGGAATATACAAGTTCGACAGGACAACACGCCGAATTGTAGCCCATTACACCACCAAGACCAAGGGTATGTCCTTGCCTTCCAATGATGTACGACAGCTGTTTGTAGACAGCCGTGACAACGTATGGTTCTCCGTCAATCCCGGTGCAGGACTGTTTATGATGGATGAACGTAGCTGCCGTATCCAAAAGTACGACTCGGCCAACGGACTCACTTCTGAGAACATCATGTCTATGGTAGAAGACAACGACCATAATCTCTGGCTAGGTACGTCTGAGGGACTTTATCGTTTCAGCCCTTATTCCACACACACGTTCATGCGTTTCGACAATGAGATGGATGTCTCGTCATATTTCACATATGACTGCGCCGTCAAATCCGACGGCGACGTTTTCATGGGAACCACAGACGGTCTGGTATGTCTCGACCCGTCTAAAGCCGTAAGACGACAGAGTTACAGCGGAGTGAGTTTCCTTACATTACAGCTCTTAGACGAGACAGGCAAGGTGTTCAACCTTTATGGGCTCAACACACGCAAAATAAATCTCGACTACAACCAGAACTTCTTTACTGTACGATATGCCGTCCCAGAAATGGATACTCCCGGACGAGTACAATTTGCATGTATGCTCAAAGGTTTCGAACATTCGTGGCGCGAAATGGGCAACGGACGTACGGTGTCCTATACCAATGTACCGCCGGGCGAGTACACTTTATGCCTGATATGCACCGACAGTAGAGGTATCTGGACACAACCTTCCGAATTACAGATTACGATTTCACCACCGTGGTATGCCACTAGTTGGGCATTGTCGTTGTGGATTATACTTATTGTCGGAGCTGTCGTGGCAGCAGCATGGCTTTACAAGCATGTCACTGATATCCAACATCGCATACGTATCAGCGAGATAGAAAGCAAGACACAGCGCGAACTCAACGAAACTAAGCTGAACTTTTATACAAACATCACTCACGAGTTGCGCACTCCTGTTTTTCTAATTGCAGCACAGATTGAAGAGCTGCTGAACGTTCGCAAATCTGTCATACCTGTACCAGCCGCTTACCTGGCTGCCATACACCGCAATGCGGCCAAACTAAACCGACTAATCAGCCGTGTGATAGATTTCAGAAAGATGGATTCGGGTAAGCTCAAGCTCACCCTTGTCCATAAGGATGTCATAGATTTCTGTCGGTCACTGACGGAGGATTATGAGAATCTGTGTGCCCAAAAGAACATATCCTTCACTTTCAGACATACCCGTGAGACCGTAATGCTCGACTTTGACGAAGAAAAAATGGAGTGCATTATTTCCAATCTTGTATCAAATGCATTCAAATATACAAAAGAAGGCGGTCATGTCGAACTGAAAGTAGAGGAATCACCAGATAAAGTAATATTCTCCGTTTCCGATGATGGCATCGGCATAATAGAGAAGATGCGAGACACAATTTTCGAAAGTTTCTTCCGGACGGAGCGCGCCACCAAACAGAGCGGTGGCGACGGACTCGGACTGTCATTTGTCAAATCGCTTGTAGAACTGCACGAAGGTAGCATCCGCGTCGACAGCAAGGTAAACGTGGGGTCTACGTTCACGTTCGACATACCTAAGAAACTAGGCGAACGTACAGATGGGCGGAACGGTAATCAGTCTTCATCCGGAGCTTCCCAGTCAGACTCCTCTTCAATGGATATTGCTTCGCCTGACGGCAATCGATATGCCGACTCCGACTTACAACGTGTACAGACTCCGTTGTCTTCGCTCACCGCTACCGAAAGAACGGCTGATGCCAGCACCGTAACTGACGGAGGAAACGGCTATGTGGCAGCGGTAGACAATCCTGCTGCCATTCATTCCATACTCGTGATCGATGACGAACACGAAACTGTCGATTTGTTAGAACGCAACCTTTCCGAAGACTTCAAAGTGTACAAGGCTTACGACGGCAAAGAGGGGATAGAAGCGGCCAGACGCTATCTGCCAGACATCATCGTCTGCGACATAATGATGCCGAAAATGAACGGTCTGGAATTTCTTTCTATGCTGAAAGCCGACAAAAAGATGCAGCACATAAAGGTAATCATCTTCACGGCCAAGACATCCGAGGAAGACATGCTGAAGGCATTTGAAAATGGAGCCGATGCCTACCTGCTCAAGCCCCTTTCACTAAAAGTGCTGCGAAAGCGTATCGACAGGCTGATAGCCCAGACCGACAACGCTTCGCTGGCCAATTCGATAACCGACAACCGCCGGACATACAATAAGGAAGAGCAGATATTCCTGCTACGATGCCGCGAGGTAATTGATGACAATCTCTCAAACAATGATTTCAATATCGACTTCCTTGCCGACAAGCTCGCCATGTCACATTCCTCACTCTATAAGAAGATAAAAGCCATGACAGGAATGTCGCTCATCGAATTCATCAACGATTATAAAATATACAAATCCGTACAGTGCTTCAAACAAGGGATGAGCAATGTCGATACCGTATGTTTCCGTTGTGGCTTCCGCGATGTCAAGAATTTCCGCGAAATGTTCAAGCGTAAGATGAAGATGACACCTAAACAGTACGTCTTGTCTTTGGACCAAAGGACGGACAACAACTAGAAATAACAAGAAGAAAAGACAAAACATAGACATTATGAAAAAGTGTATAATTGACCTGACTGTCAGTTCGGCCGAAAAGCTCAGCGACCGTCATGTGCTGCTGCGTCTGACCGACAAGACTCCCTTGCCCGACATGCAGCCAGGACAGTTTGTTGAGGTCAGAGTCGACAATTCGCCAACGACGTTCCTTCGCCGTCCTATTTCTGTCAATTATTTTGACCGTAGCCAGAACGAGTTATGGCTGCTCGTAGCCGGTGTTGGCGACGGTACAAGGCAGCTTCTGTGCCTGAAGAAAGGCGATCGTCTCAATTGTGTGTTGCCTCTTGGCAATACTTTTACTATGCCTTCGTCTACCGACGAGAAAGTACTCCTTGTTGGAGGAGGGGTAGGTGTGGCACCTTTGCTGTTTTTCGGCAAACGCATTCGTCAGGTCGGAGGAAATCCAGTATTCCTGCTCGGAGCCCATTCAGCATCCGACCTGCTGGAACTCGATTACTTCAAGGACGAGGGTGCGGTGTACATCACCACAGAAGATGGGTCGGAAGGAGAAAAGGGATATGTCACCAATCACAGCATACTTTCTTCCGAAAGATTTGACCTTATAGCCACGTGCGGTCCGAAGCCAATGATGATGTCCGTAGCTCATTATGCAATGAAACACGGCATCAGCTGTGAAGTTTCATTAGAGAACAAGATGGCATGTGGCCTTGGAGCATGTCTGTGTTGCGTGGAAAATACCGTTCAAGGAAATCTGTGTGTTTGCAAGGACGGTCCAGTGTTTAATATCAACAAATTGTTATGGCAGATTTAAATGTAAGAATAGGCAATCTGAAATTGAAGAACCCGGTAATGACTGCTTCAGGAACATTCGGGTACGGGCTTGAGTATTCCGACTTTGTGCCACTTGACGGCATAGGAGGTATCATAGTCAAAGGCACTACACTCAATCCGCGCGAAGGCAACGACTATCCCCGCATGGCCGAGACAGCATCAGGAATGCTGAATTGCGTTGGACTTCAGAACAAAGGTGTCGACTATTTCTGTGAGCACATTTATCCGCAAATAAAAGATATCGATACCAATATGATTGTCAATGTGAGCGGATCCTCGCCCGACACATACGCCGAGTGTGCCGCACGCATCGATGCGCTTGACCGCATACCGGCAATAGAGCTTAACATATCTTGCCCTAACGTGAAACAAGGCGGCATGGCTTTTGGCGTGACATGCGCCGGGGCAGCCAGCGTGGTAAAAGCTGTGCGCAAGCGTTATCACAAAACCCTCATAGTGAAATTGTCGCCAAATGTGACCGACATTGCCGAGATTGCACGCGTCTGCGAAGCCGAAGGGGCCGACAGCGTTTCGCTCATTAACACACTCATGGGAATGGCTATCGATATAGAGAAGCGAGTTCCTCTGCTGAGCATAGCCACAGGCGGACTAAGCGGTCCCGCTGTAAAGCCGGTGGCTATGCGCATGGTGTGGCAGGTGGCCAAGGCCGTCAAGATACCAGTCATAGGTATAGGAGGCATATGCAATGCCCACGATGCCATCGAGTTTATCATGGCCGGTTCAACGGCTATACAGATAGGTACTGCCAACTTTCTCGACCCGGCAGTGACGATAAAAGTCAGAGACGGTATCGACCAATGGCTAGACCGCCACGGATGTTCGTCGGTCGATGAAATTATAGGTACGCTCCGTGCATGAACAAGATATATGTTCTGACGACATTTTATCTGTCTGATATTGTCGGCTTAACGAATAGACAATGTCGGACAGATTTGCTTTACGTCAGTATAATCGGGTAGGAAGTAAATGCTAATCATAAAAGGCATTTGCCTCCTATTTTCACA
>CALBJK010000268.1 GCA_937892695.1 uncultured Prevotella sp. | reverse complement strand
TTTCTTTACTCGTTTTTTTGTTAAAAGCGTGTAAAGTAAATCTGTATCAGGACACTGATTGAAAAATTGTTCTGTTTGTCGGCAAATTCCGGTGCATGCCTTTTGTTGATTCCGGCTGTCGCAGTATAATTCGATAATGTGGATTCAAACCTTGAAGCAATACTGGTTAATGAATGTCCGCATGTTACCAATAGTCCAATACAAGTTGAATCAGTCTGCTACATACGCCAGACATTAACTTTCGGCATCCTGCGTGAAGAGACGACACTCCGGTGCGTCTCAACGGTGTGCATTACCCAGACCATTCTCATGAATAAATCAGGATGGCATTCCAGTTAGTGAGACGCACCAAAGTGACATCTCTACGGTGGGTGGCATTCTGATTGGGTATTGGCAGAATGCGGACATTCATTTACTGTTTTTTAATAGAGTAAGGTGAAATTGAATTCCAACTTTGTGGTCTAAGATTATGAAATCTTCAGAGTTTATTTGTAAATTTGCACTTTATGACGGTTAACTCTACATACTGAAAACATCGACCGATTAATAATTACTACTTATATGAAACCAACAAAGATTATTGTGACACTCACTCTGGCGGTGTGTGCGCTGTGCGCTCCGGCCGCGAACAAAGACGAGGCAGAGATGAACAGGTTCATCGACAAACTGATGAGCCGGATGACGCTACGCGAAAAACTGGGACAGCTGAATCTGCCAGTTACCGGAACCATAGTCACCGGACAGGCAAAAAGCAGCGACGTGGCCGGAAAGATACGCGCCGGAGAAGTAGGCGGACTGTTCAATCTAAAAGGGGTGGCCAGTATACGCGAAGTGCAGAAGATTGCTGTCGAGCAAAGCCGTCTGAAGATTCCGCTGCTCATCGGTATGGATGTAATTCATGGCTACGAGACCGTTTTCCCCATACCGTTGGCACTGTCCTGCTCCTGGGACATGGATGCCATACGCTCTTCGGCACGCATCGCAGCCAACGAGGCCACGGCCGATGGCATTTGCTGGACGTTCAGCCCGATGGTGGACATCTGCCGCGACCCACGCTGGGGACGTATGGCCGAAGGCAACGGTGAAGACCCTTATCTCGGTTCGCAGATTGCCCGGGCTATGGTAGAAGGCTACCAGGGCACAGACCTCTCTGCCCCCAACACGCTCATGGCCTGTGTGAAACACTTCGCGCTGTACGGCGCATCTGAAGCCGGACGCGAATACAACACGGTAGACATGAGCCACTGGCGCATGTTCAATTATTACATGCCTCCCTACAAGGCAGCAGTAGATGCCGGAGCACAGAGCGTGATGACCTCGTTCAACGTCGTGGACGGTGTTCCCTCAAGCGGCAACAAATGGCTCTTGACCGACGTACTGCGCAAGATGTGGGGCTTCCGTGGAATGGTCGTGACTGACTATACTGCCATTTCTGAAATGATAGCCCACGGCATGGGCAATCTGCAACAGGTGTCGGCACTCGCCCTAAATGCCGGAACCGACATGGATATGGTGTCGGACGGATTCATCGGCACACTCGAACAGTCGCTACGTGAGGGCAAGGTGACGCAACATGCTATCGACACGGCTTGCCGCCGCATACTCGAAGCCAAGTACCGTCTCGGCTTGTTCGACCATCCCTTCGACTACTGCGACCCCAAACGGGCTAAAAAAGAAGTGTTCACCCCAGCCAACCGCGCCGAAGCCAGACGCATTGCTGCCGAAACGTTTGTACTGCTTAAGAACCAAGGAGCCATTCTCCCTCTGAAGAAGCAAGGACGCATAGCACTTATCGGTCCGCTTGCCAACACCCGTGCCAATATGGCCGGAACATGGAGCGTGGCAGCACGGCTGAACGACTACAAGTCGCTCTACGAAGCCATGCGCGACGCTCTCAAAGGCCGTGCCGAGGTGACATATGCCAAGGGTTCGAATCTGATGTACGACGCACGACGCGAAGCCGACGCTACAATGTTCGGGCGCGAGATGCGCGACAGCCGTTCCGACAAGGAGATGCTCGACGAAGCTCTACGTACGGCGGCTGATGCCGATGTGATTGTAGCAGCCGTAGGTGAAGCATCGGAAATGAGCGGTGAGTGCAGCAGCCGTACCGACCTGGAGCTGCCCGATGCCCAGCGCGACTTACTCACTGCGCTGAAGAAAACCGGAAAGCCTATTGTCCTTGTAAATTTCTCGGGACGAGCTACGGTGATGACATGGGAGAACCAAAACTTTGACGCTATCCTCAACGTGTGGTTCGGCGGAAGCGAAGCCGGCGACGCAATCTGCGATGTTCTATTCGGCGACAAGAACCCGAGCGGGAAACTGTCCTTCTCGATGCCTAAGAATGTGGGGCAGATACCTTTATATTATAACCACCTCAACACAGGTCGTCCGCTGGAGAAGGGCAAATGGTTCACCAAGTTCCGCAGCAACTATCTCGATGTAGACAACGAACCGCTCTTCCCGTTCGGTTATGGGCTAAGCTACACCTCGTTCACATACGGCAAGCCCTCGCTCAGCTCCACAACGCTGAAATCCGGAGGCAAGATAACGCTCTCGGTCGACGTGACCAACAGCGGAAGCCGAGACGGTGACGAGACGGTGCAGCTATATGTACGCGACCTTGTCGGAAGTGTTTCGCGTCCGGTGCAGGAGCTGAAAGGTTTCAAGCGTGTCTCTCTGAAGAGCGGTCAGACCACAACCGTAACATTCGACATTGAGCCTGAAGAACTGAAATTCTACAACCAGCAACTCGAATACAAGTACGAACCGGGCGAATTTGAAGTGATGGTAGGCCCGAACAGCCGCGATGTACAAACCTTACGCTTCACTCTAGAATAAAAATAAATGTCCGCATTTTGCCAATAGAATTAATTGTCTGAATGAATGTCCGCATTATGCCAATGTCAAATAGGAATGCCACCTACCTAGTAGAGACGCCACTTTGGTGCGTCTCACAAACGGAATGCCATCCTGATTTATTATTGAGCATAATCTGAGTAATGCCCATTGAGGAGACGCACCGGAGTGACGTCTCTACTATGGATGGCAATTCCTTTTAATATTGGTGGAATGCAGACCATCATAAAAAAATAATATCATAAAGGCGTAAGTCGGAAACGACTTACGCCTTTATAATATAATAAGGTAAGACTCACTTAAACGGCTTATACCATACATGTAGCAAATTTGTAATTATTTAACAATGAATATAATTTTACACGTTCGTGTACGACAACTGCAAAATATTATCTGTAATTTTGCAGTCGATTAATCACATATCAAATAAAGATATTCTCATAATATAGTTTTATAAATTATGTACAAAAAAACATTCGTTACAATCGCGCTTTGCCTCTTTGCTACGTTACAACTTATGGCAATGCGCCACACCGAAACCATTTATGGCCTTAACTATTTCATCGACACAGATGCAAAGGAGGCAACGTTGTTAGCCGGAGACTATTCCGGCGATATCAAAATTCCTTCTTCAGTGACTGCATCCGATTGGACAGTCTGCACGGTTGTAGCATTGGTAGAAGGCTGCTTTAAAGACAGTAAAATTACAAGTGTTGAGATTCCAAGTACTGTGGATAAATTACCAATGAACTGTTTCAACGGGTGTACCAGCCTTGCGAGCGTTGAGATTCCCTCGTCAGTGTCTACGTTGGGAGAAGACTGTTTCTACAATTGCTCCAGTCTTACAAGCATTGAAATTCCGTCGTCAGTGACGGAGTTAGGATACGCTTGTTTCTACAGGTGCTCCAGCCTGACAAGCATTGAAATTCCGTCGTCTGTGACGACGTTAGGCGGCTCCTGTTTCTCTTATTGCTCCAGCCTGACAAGCATTGAAATTCCGTCGTCTGTGACGACGTTAGGAGGCTTCTGTTTCGATAATTGC
>CALBJK010000267.1 GCA_937892695.1 uncultured Prevotella sp. | reverse complement strand
TCAAATGCTCTTGATCGCAGATTTTTTGCGGAAGTTATTTTTTGAACATTACTAATCTATAAAATGCTTGTAAATTTAACAATTACGTTTTGTTACTTTCTTCGCCCTCATTATGCAAAATACGCCCAAAGCTATGAACGGCAGACTGAGTAGCTGTCCCATGTCGAGAGGCAATGAAGCTTCGAACGATTCCTGAACTTCTTTGGTGAACTCGATGAAGAAACGTGCCGTGAAGATATACGTAAGACACAGTCCGAAGTAGAATCCTGTGCCCACGCGCTGCGGTTGTTTACGGTACAGCCAGATGCCGATGAAGAACAGAATGAGGTAGGCTATGGCCTCGTAGAGCTGTCCCGGATGTCGCGGATAGGTGTCGACCTGTTCGAAGATAAAGGCCCATGGCACGTCGGTTACGCGGCCTATTATTTCCGAGTTCATCAGATTACCCATACGTATGAAGAACGCCGTAAGGGGAGTGGCGATGGCTATGTTGTCGAGCACCTGCCAGATATTCATCTTCGTGCGCCTCACATAAAGCCACAACGCAATCATCAGTCCTATAGTACCGCCGTGAGAGGCCAGTCCCCGGAATCCCGTAAATTCCCATCCGCCCTGAGGCAGAAATTCGATGGGTACGAATATCTCGATGAAGTGTTTCCACGATGAAAGGAAAACGTCGGGCTGATAGAACAGACAATGTCCCAGACGCGCTCCTACGAGTATGCCGACGAAACAGTAAATGAAAAGTGGGTCGAACAGTTCGTCCTTCACCTTCTGGTGCTTGTAGAGGTCCTTCACTATCAGGTATGCTGAAGCCAGTCCCAGAAGCCAGCACAGAGAGTACCAGTGCAGGGCAAAATGTCCGATACGGAGAGCCGTATCGGATGGATTCCAAATTATATAGTCTATCATTGGTAGGGCGGTTAATCCGGTTTACACATTGAACCTGAAGTGCATGATGTCGCCGTCCTGCACTACATAGTCTTTGCCTTCGATGGCGAGCTTTCCGGCTTCGCGCACGGCAGCCTCAGAGCCGTATTTGAGGTAGTCCTCGTATTTTATCACTTCAGCACGTATGAAGCCTTTCTCAAAGTCGGTATGTATCACTCCTGCGCACTGCGGAGCTTTCCATCCTTTATGGAATGTCCATGCCTTCACTTCCATTTCGCCGGCGGTGATGAAGGTCTGCAGATTGAGCAGCTCGTAGGCTTTCTTTATCAGGCGGTTTACGCCGCTCTCCTCCAGTCCCAGCTCGTCGAGGAACATTTTCTTGTCTTCGTAGGTTTCGAGCGAAGCGATGTCCTCTTCGGTCTTGGCGGCAATGACGAGCATCTCGGCTCCTTCTTCCTGTGCCACTTTGGCTACGGCTTCAGAGTATTTGTTGCCGCTCTTGGCCGATGCCTCGTCTACGTTGCAGACGTAAAGTACGGGTTTGGCCGTGAGCAGGAACAGGTCGTGGGCTACGCGTTGCTGCTCTTTGTCGTCGAATGTGACGGTGCGCGCGTTCTTGCCTTTTTCGAGCACGTCCTTGTAGGCTGTGAGCACTTCAACGGCAATCTTCGCGTCCTTGCTGCCTCCTACGGCAGCCACTTTCGACTGCTTGGCGAGCTGCGACTCGACAGTTTCGAGGTCTTTCAGCTGAAGCTCGGTATCTATTATCTCTTTGTCTTCGAGAGGATTGACGGCTGCACCGCCTTCACGCACGATATTGTCGTCGTCGAAGCAGCGCAACACGTGGATGATGGCATCGGTTTCGCGTATGTTGCCGAGGAACTTGTTGCCCAGTCCTTCGCCCTTGGATGCGCCCTTTACCAGTCCGGCAATGTCTACGATTTCACACGTGGCCGGTACTATGCGTCCCGGATGTACTATTTCTGCCAGCTTTGTAAGTCTTTCGTCCGGCACCGTTATAACGCCTACGTTGGGTTCGATAGTACAAAAAGGAAAGTTGGCTGCCTGTGCTTTTGCGTTAGACAGGCAGTTGAAAAGAGTGGACTTGCCTACATTGGGCAGTCCTACTATTCCACATTTTAATGACATCTCTTTAAAAACGTTTTTATTCGACTGCAAAGTTAGTGCAAATCGCGTGGAGAACAAAATGAACTGGTTCATTTTTTATCCCGAGATGCCGCCTGACTTATTTCTAATATAATGTTAACATTTCTACTTTTATTATGAAATGACGACGATATACAACCGAAAAGTATTACTTTTGTACTCGAAGGAAACATACATGCGTAAACAATCTATCATTTTTAAACACTATGGACAACAATTCTGAAAAAAACGAACATCTTATGGGTCGTCGTCAGTTTCTCAAGGCTATGGGCGTGACGGCGGCAGGAATAGGACTAGGCTCTGTAGGCAACGTGGTATCGGGTATGGCCGGATGTGATGTAAAAAACTCACAGAAAGAAGAGAAAGTGAAAATCGCTCTCATCGGCATCGGCAACCGTGGAGAACAGAATGCCGACGAGTTTGCACGTACCGGGATGGTCGATGTGGTGGCTCTGTGCGACGTTGACATGGGCGCGAAGCACACCCAGAAGGTGGCCGCACGCTATCCTAAGGCACGTCAGTTCCGCGACTTCCGCGAACTGTTCGACAAATACTCTCCGAAGTTCGACGCTGTGGCAATCTCCACTCCCGACCACAGCCACTTCCCGATAGCGATGATGGCTCTCGACTACGGCAAGCATGTCTACCTCGAAAAGCCTATGACGCGAACCTTCCTCGAAGCCGAACTGCTCATGCGCAAGGCGCGCAGCAAGCCAAATATAGCCACACAGGTGGGCAACCAAGGCCACTCTGAGGCCAACTACTTCCAGTTCAAGGCATGGAAGGATGCCGGAATAATAAAGGATGTGACCGCCGTGACGGCACACATGAACAACCCACGTCGCTGGCACAAGTTTGACCCTCACATGTACCGTATGCCGCAAGGACAGACTCCGCCCCAGACTCTCGACTGGGACACATGGCTATGCGCCCGTCCGTGGCACGACTACAACAAGATTTACCATTACGGCGACTGGCGGTCATGGTACGACTTCGGCATGGGTGCGCTCGGCGACTGGGGAGCGCACATCCTAGACACCGTACACGAGTTTCTCGACCTGGGGCTGCCCTATGAGGTGGCACTGACCCATCAGACCGAACACAACGACTTCTTCTTCCCCTTCTCCTCTACTATCCTGTTCCGATTCGGCCCACGTGGCGAGATGCCGCCATGCGATGTGACATGGTATGACGGCACCGACAATCTGCCGCCTCTGCCCAAGGGCTACGGCCAGTCGGAGGGTGGGGCAGACGTTCCCGCAACCAATCAGGGCGACGCTCCGGTTACGAATATCTTCCCCGGAAAGATAATATACGGCCGCGACTTGACGTTTAAGGGCGGCAGCCACGGCACTACGCTCTCCATCATCCCCGAGGAGAAGGCCGAAGCCATGAAGGGCCGTCTGCCCGAAGTGCCCAAGAGTCCGTCCAACCACTACCGCAACTTCCTGCTGGCCTGTCAGGGACGCGAGAAGACGCGGTCGCCCTTCGAGATAAACGGCGTACTGAGTCAGGTGTTCTGTCTCGGCGTGATAGCCCAGCGGCTCAACGCCCGACTATTCTTCGACCCGCGCACAAAGCAGTTTACCAACAACGACTTTGCCAACGCTCTGCTCGCCGGCGAACCGCCACGCAAGGGTTGGGGCGATTTCTACAAAATGGTGTAAAACTGAAATACTACAAAACAAGATGAAAAAAACAGCAATAATAGTATTGGGCGTGATGCTCGCCATGCCCGTCTGTGCCCAAGACTGGAAGCCGCTCTTCAACGGCAAGAACCTCAGCGGATGGGTAAGGAAAAACGGCAAGGCCGAATACCGTGTGCAGAACGGCACAATCGTGGGCTACACAAAGATGGGGCAACCCAACACCTTCCTTTGTACAAAGAAAACCTACGGCGACTTCATTCTCGAATTCGAGTTCCGCATCACCGACGGACTCAACTCAGGTGTGCAGCTGCGCAGCGAGAGCCGCAAGAGCTACAACAACGGTAGGGTACACGGCTACCAGTTTGAAATAGACCCGTCGGCACGAGCATGGACGGGCGGAATATACGACGAAGCCCGGCGCGGATGGCTCTATCCGCTCACGAAGAATCCTAAAGCGCGGACAGCTTTCCGTAACAACCAGTGGAACAAGGCGCGTGTCGAAGCCCACGGCAACAGTATCCGCACGTGGGTCAACGGTGTGCCCTGTGCCGACATCTGGGACGACAAGACCAAGGCCGGGCTCATAGCTCTGCAGGTGCACCAGATAGGCAACGTCCGTGACGAGGGCAAGACCGTGGCGTGGCGCGACATACGCATCTGTACCGACGACGTAGAGCGTTATCTCACGCCTCAGGACGACGCTGTCGCCCAGGTCAACTGCATCGACAATACCATCTCGCCCCGCGAACAGGCTGAAGGATGGAAGCTGCTATGGGACGGGAAGACTACCGAAGGATGGCGCGGAGCACGGCTCGACCATTTCCCTGAGAAGGGCTGGAGTGTAGACGGAGGCGAGCTGAAGGTGCTCGACGGCGGCGGTGGCGAAGCTGCAAACGGCGGCGACATAGTGACTACGCGCACTTACGGCAACTTCATTCTTTCTGTCGACTTCAAGATTACTAAGGGTGCCAACAGCGGCATCAAGTACTTTGTAGACCCGGCCGAGAACAAGGGTGCCGGGTCGGCCATAGGCTGCGAGTTTCAGATTCTCGACGACAAGCGTCACCCCGATGCCAAGCTCGGCGTAAAGGGTAACCGCAAGCTCGCCTCGCTCTACGACCTCATACCGGCTCCCGAGAAGAAACCGTTCGACATCAACGCCTACAACAACGCCACAATCGTCGTGCGCGGCAACCATGTAGAGCACTGGCTCAACGGCGTTAAAATGCTCGAATATGAGCGTAACAACCAGATGTGGAACGCCCTCGTGGCCTACAGCAAGTACAAGAACTGGAACAACTTCGGCAATCATCCCCAAGGCAATATCCTCATCCAGGACCATGGCCACGAAGTGAGCTTCAAGAACATAAAGATAAAGGAGCTGTAAGCAACTGATAAACATCCGCGAACCTCTATAAGGGCATTCCGTTTATTCCGTGTGCGGCATCATGCTTAGTAGATGCACCGGAGTGGCTTAATCTGTAAGTTGGTGCTCGCGTATGCCATTAATTGATGCTCTCAAAGAGCCATTCTCCATGCTGGTAAATGAACAACACAAAAGAAGCCCGACTTCACAGCCGGGCTTTTTACGATTTATACAATAACATTATGAATTTTAATAGTGGCTACTTTTATAGTTCTGCCCTTGTCACGTTAACCCCGTATTGGGCTGGACCGTTGCGGGCAGAAAGCAGCGACAGGCCAAAGATTAGAGCTTGTCCTTGATGGCTGCAACCCAAGCGTCGATGCGCTCGTCGGTCTTGTCGCTCTCGTTCATGTCGTCGAGTGCCAAGCCTACAAACTTGCCGTCGACAACGGCTTCAGAGTCTTCGTAGTTGTAGTCGGAAGCGTCGACAGCACCGATGAACGTTGCGCCCTTGTCTTTCAGACCGTTGTACAGTTCGCCCATGGCTCCGCAGAACGTGTCGCCATACGATTCGCTGTCGCCGCAACCGAAAAGGGCGATTGTTTTGCCTGAGAGGTCGGCAGCCTTGAGAGTGTCGAGACCGTCGTACCAGTCGTCCTGAAGTTCGCCCGAACCCCATGTCGATGTTCCGAGAACCAGATTGTCGTTCTCCTTAATTGTATCGGCAGTCATGTCGGCTACGTTCATTGATTCTACGCCGAGCTTCTCGGCTATCTTTCCGGCGATTTCCTCGCATGTTCCTGTAGAGGAACCATATATTACAACAGTTTTTTTCATTATTCTATTCTTTAAGTTGTTCTTTTTTACGATTGCAAAGTTAGCAGACTTCTATTATCCGCACAATACCTAAATCATGGTATTTTTATTCTTTCAAAAGCTGAATAAAAGTAAATTATTGATTAAAAATGCTGATTTCCGCCCATCTGTAGCAATTATTGGTTAACTTTGTAATAATCGAGACTCCGTGGGTGCTATCATAATTTTGAAGAGCATAGGGGTCGGAAATTATGGTATTAGGATAACAATTTAAACAAAAACATTATGGCAAAGACAAAAGTAAGAGAAGTTTACCGCTGCGAGAAGTGCGGTAATATTGTAGAAGTGGTCAATCCCGGAAGCACACTGTGGTGCTGCGGTGAGGAGATGAAGCTTCTTAAAGAGAACACTACTGACGCTGCGCGCGAGAAGCACGTTCCTGTTATTGAGAAAGTGGACGGTGGCTACAAAGTTACTGTAGGCTCGGTGGAACATCCGATGCTTGACAACCACTACATACAGTGGATTGAACTGCTGACCGACACCGATGTTCTGCGTCACGAGCTGAAGCCCGGAGAGAAACCTGTGGCTGTGTTCAAGACCGATGCCGTCCACGTGACTGCACGCGAATACTGCAATCTTCACGGTTTGTGGAAGGCTGAACTATAAACCGGAATAGTTTTATTGATACTACCGGGGGCTGCTGTTTGCAGTTGCCGAATGGTACTTACGGATTGTAAGCATACCTCGGCAGAGAGAGTGGCAAATCCTCAGTTTTTCCAATAAGCGGCATATTACGCTCTAATATGCCGCTTGTCAGCGTCTGATATGCCGCATATCAGAACGTGAAAAGCCTCGTTTCGGACGACCGGAACAAGGCTTTTGTTAATTTGTTGAGTATTAATTTGTTATAGATATGAACGTACTGATAAATCTGTCAGTTACACTTTGTAAGTGGTTCGTCCTATTTTAGCGTTTTCAACCGGTTAGCTTCTTATAATGGAGATGCCATTCCTGTGCGACTCTACAGGTGGATGGCATGTGCCACAATCATAAATTGCACGTAGCGTTTTCGTTGATAGCACGTATTTTATAACCTTTGATTGTATATGCCGCAGCCGATAATATCACGTGCCGCAATTATTTTTGGCATGTCTCTATGTGTGATTATAAACCATTGATTATCAGTGGGCTTCGAGCCAGTTCGCGCCCCATCCGCAGTCGGCGACAAGTGGAACGGACAACGGATAGGCGTTCTGCATTTCGTCGAGAACAATCTTTTCGACTATCTCTTTCTCTTCGGGAACAACGCTGAAGTTGAGTTCGTCGTGTACCTGAAGTATCATCTTCGACCGTAAATGTTTCATGTGAAACTGGTTGTAGATGCGGCTCATGGCTATCTTTATTATGTCTGCTGCCGAACCTTGTATGGGTGCGTTGATGGCATTGCGTTCGGCGAAGTTGCGCACAGTAGCGTTGTGCGAATTGATATCGGGCAGATAGCGGCGGCGGCGGAACAATGTCTCGGCATAACCCTTCTCGCGTGCCATTGCTTTGGCATTTTCCATGTATTCGCGCACCTTTGGAAACGACTCGAAGTAGTCGTCAATCAGTGACTTGGCTTCGTCGCGGCTGATGTCGAGACGTTCGGCCAGGCCGAATACGGTGATGCCGTAGATAATGCCGAAGTTGGCTCGCTTGGCGCGTGTGCGCTGGTCACGGGTCACTTTGTCGATTGGCACTTTGTATATTTTGGCTGCTGTTGCGGCATGAATGTCGTAGCCCTCACGGAATGCTTCGGTCATGTGTGGGTCGCCGGAGAGGTGAGCCATGACGCGCAGTTCTATCTGTGAGTAATCTGCAGAGAAGAACAGGCAGCCCGGTTCGGGAATAAAGCAGCGGCGAATCTCTTTGCCGTCTTCACCTCGTACGGGTATGTTCTGAAGGTTGGGATCT
The DNA here is from genome assembly GCA_937892695.1 of uncultured Prevotella sp. GTDB lineage: Bacteria > Bacteroidota > Bacteroidia > Bacteroidales > Bacteroidaceae > Prevotella. The sequence goes on along the minus strand of CALBJK010000267.1, from coordinate 4,252 downwards.
GACGACGACAGCCGGCCAGTGGCCGTAACGGCCTGGTTGAATGATGTATGTATGTGTCCGGTGCGTGGGTTAATGAGCTTAGGGAGAGCGTCGACGTAGGTGCCGAGTAGCTTTTTCAGACCGCGATATGCCAGAATGTCGGCTACAATCGGACTTTTGTGACTTAGCTGCTGCAATACTTCCTCTGACGTGACATACTGTCCGGTCTTGGTCTTCTTTGGCTTGTCTACAATCTTCATTTTGCCGAACAATATTTCGCCGACCTGTTTGGGCGATGCGACATTGAACTCTTCGCCGGCCAGCGAGTAGATGTTCTTCTCGATGTCCAGCATCCGCGAGTTGAGCTGCCGCGACACTTCACCAAGAGCTTCGGTGTCGATGCGAACTCCGTTTAGTTCCATCTCGGCCAAAACCGGGACGAGCGGCATCTCTATTCCGGTCATCAGCTTTTCGCAGTCTTTCTCTTTCAGCTGTGGTGCGAGCACGTTGTAGAGCCGCAGTGTTATGTCGGCATCTTCGGCGGCGTAGGGGCATACAACGGCAGGGTCGATGTCGCGCATCGACTTCTGGCTTTTGCCTTTCGGTCCGATGAGCTGTTCGATGTGTATGGTCTGGTAGTGGAGCAGGGTCTCGGCCATGTAGTCCATGTTGTGACGAAGCTCGGGTTGGAGTATGTAGTGGGCGAGCATGATGTCGAACATAGTTCCTGCGACGGTCACGCCGTAGTGAGAAAGAACCTCTATGTCATACTTTATGTTTTGTCCTATTTTGAGAATTTTCGGGTCTTCATATACCTTTTTAAAGATGTTTACGATATTTTGCGCTTTTTCACTATCAACAGGAACGGGGACATAAAAAGCCTTTTTTTCCTCTACAGAGAAGCTCAGACCTACGAGTTTTGCATCGATCGGGCTTGTCGAAGTGGTCTCCGTGTCTAGACTGAGAATATGTTTTGTCAAAAAAAAGTCACAAAGTCTGCGTGCTTCTTCCTCATTATCAACAAGTTGATAGTCGTGAGGTACAGTTTTAACCGTCTCAAAACTCGCGAATTTTGTGTCGTCTTGCCCGTCGGGCGTGAATTCTTCAAATATGGAGAGCTGCTGATTTGCTTTTCTTTCTTTCTTTTTATCTTTATTAAGAAACTTGTCGGCGAGGGTTTTGAATTCCAGTTTTTCGAATATTTTTCGGAGCTGTTGCCCGTCTGGTTGCTTTACTTTGAGATTTTCGAGATCGAGTTCTACCGGAACGTCGCGACGGATTGTGGCCAGAAATTTGGACATGCGGATATCGTCGGTGGCTGCTTCGATTTTCTCGCGTAGCTTGCCCTTGATGTCTGATGTGCTGGCAAGGAGGTTGTCGACCGATCCGAACTGGGCTATGAGTTTGGCGGCGGTCTTTTCACCTACGCCCGGACATCCGGGGAAGTTGTCGGCCGAGTCGCCCATGAGTGCGAGCAGGTCGATTATCTGGAGAGGCGAGGCTATGCCGTATTTTGCTTCCACTTCGGGCGGCCCCATCTTCTCATATCCGCCTCCGTGGCGCGGCCGGAACATGAACACGTTGTCGGCTACGAGTTGCCCGTAGTCCTTGTCAGGGGTGAGCATGTAGGTTTCTACCCCGGCGGTTCCCGCTTTCACGGCGAGTGTTCCGATTACGTCATCGGCCTCGAAACCGGCTGCCTGGAGTGCAGGTATGCCCAAGGCGGCAATTATCTCCTTGATGATGGGAACCGATTTGCGTATGTCCTCAGGTGTCTCTTCGCGTTGTGCTTTGTATTCGGGGAATACTTTGTTGCGGAAAGTCTTGCCATGGTCGAACGCAACCCCCAGATGGGTAGGGTGCTCTTTGGTGATAATCTCGTGGAGAGTATTGACAAATCCCATTATGGCCGAAGTGTTCAGTCCCTTTGAATTGATGCGTGGGTTTTTGATGAATGCATAATAGGAACGATATATCAGCGCGTAAGCGTCTATGAGGAATAACTTGTCCATGTTTTAATCTTTTTTGAAGTGTAAAGTTAATCATTTTCTCCCATAATCCCGATAAATTGCGTACTTTTGTATCAAAATAAGGATTGCATGGATTTTCTTACTACGATAAAGCATCCCATAGAGTCGGAACTGCAAGGTTTCATCAATCTGTTCGACAAAACACTTACCCATGAGGACGGAATGCTCGGCAGCGCGTTGGCACACATACGCCAACGAGCGGGAAAGCGTATGCGTCCTATGCTTATCTTGCTGACAGCCAAGAACTTCGGTGCAGTGACCGACGTGACGCTGAACGCCGCAGTAGGTCTGGAATTGCTACATACTGCATCGCTCGTACACGACGATGTGGTAGACGAAAGCAGCGAACGGCGAGGTCAGGCTTCCGTCAACGCTTCGTATGACAATAAGGTGGCTGTGCTCGTGGGCGACTATATTCTTTCGACTGCGTTGTTGTGCGTGTCGATGACCCATTCGGAGCGCATTGTACGCTATCTGGCCGAACTCGGACGAACACTCTCTGACGGTGAGATTCTGCAACTGTCGAGTATAGGCGAGCGCAACATATCGGAGCAGGTCTACTATGAGGTGATTCGCCGTAAGACTGCGGCTCTTTTCGAAGCTTGTTCGGTCATAGGAGCGGTGTCGGCAGGAGCAGAAGACAGTGGCGTAGAGGAGGCTCGGATGTTCGGCCAGAATCTGGGAATGATGTTCCAGATTCGTGACGACATCTTCGACTACTACGACTCGGCAGAAATAGGAAAACCCACTGGCAACGACATGGCCGAAGGTAAACTGACCCTGCCTGTAATCCATGCTCTCGAAGTAGCCGGTGACGAGTCAATGAAGGAGCTGGCCTACAAGGTGAAAGACCGTACTGTCACCCATGAAGAAATTGTCCGACTCGTGGACTTCACTAAAGCTAACGGAGGTATAGAGTATGCCGAAAGCCGTATGGACGGCTTCAAGGCTGATGCACGCAAGTTTATTGACGGCTATGTCGCTGATGCCGAACTGAAAGTGAGCTTCGGCGCTTATCTTGACTACGTAGAGGCCAGAAAGAAATAGGCTGTTTTTGTGGTAGCAACTACGCTCTTGTCTTATTGAGAAAGCTGTGACTGTGCTCTTTCGGACATACTTTCAGTCATGTCATTCTCCAGAAAATAAATGTTCTGACATATCATAATAACAGCAAAAAAGGATGGAACACCTATGGTTTCCATCCTTTTTTGCTTGTAAATTGCAGTCTTTTTAAACTGCGGTCAGACTTAGTTCTTGAATTTATTTCTTTACTATTTTGATGGTCTTTCCGTCTTTCTTGACGATGTAGATGCCCTTGGCAAGATTCTCTGTCGAACCCCTTATCAGTCGTCCGTTGAGGTCGTAAACTATTGAATTGCCGGATGTTACGATAGAAGGATAGCTGATTGATGTTGCGACATCGAAGAAGTCGCTCCACTCGGCCTTCTGACTCGGAGCGTAGTCACCCACATAAGTATTGTATTCGCTCATCACCTCCTCGGTCTTTTCGCCGTGAGGCCCGTCATACTTGAAGATGCTCTTTTGGCCGTATGTCATCTGGGTGTTGTTTTCGTCCGGTCCGTAAAACTGCATAATGCTCTCGACATCACCCTTGTCGTTGTAGGTGTGGACTTCCTTCAAGTATTCGGTCACGCCTTGCGACTCGTTTGTCATGTAATAGTCAAAGCTGCCGTTTTCGTCGGTATAGACTCTTTTTGCAGTCATGTCCATTGTCTGCTCACCCGGCATTTTGTATGTTACATTGATTGAATAGCCGTTGTTGTCATCGTATGTCACATTCACTTTACCGGTAGCACTAAAGCCCATTAATGACATGGAGAAGTCGGCAGATTCCATTAGGTTCGCTCCCATAGTAAAGTATTCAACGTTGTTGAAGCCGTAGATTATCTGTCCGTCGGTTTTCTTCCATTTGATGTTGTCCATAGTTGTTGTGACAGTTCCCATTTCTTCATCTACAAATGTTTCGGAGATAGTTTTGGGCTGGTTCTTTCCGTCGTAGTAGGTCGTGGTCACTTCATCCATGTTCTGTTCTGCGCCGTCGTCGTCAGTGACGTATGTTGTGATCTTTGTGACGAGGTTGTCGACATTGCGTTCTATGACGGCACGGCCTTCGGTAGTGGCTGGTTCCCATGTTCCGGTGGTCTCATCCCATTCAGATTCGGTCTGTAGAATGGGGATATCTTCTACTATCGGGTCATATTCGAAAGTCGTGAGAATCTTGC
>CALBJK010000266.1 GCA_937892695.1 uncultured Prevotella sp. | reverse complement strand
AACATGAGTAATGCCCATTGAGGAGACGCACCGGAGTGACGTCTCTACACACCGTGTGCTCGCCATTACCAGACATTGGGTGCCCGCAATTAAAAAGAGCGGACAGACAGCGCACCGATGGTGCTCTGTCCATCCGCTCATCTATTATTAGAACGGTAAAACCCTCGTTTTATTACATACGGCCAGACGGTTCTATTCTGAACTTATACGAATAGTCGTGAGACGGGAGTATCTCGTATTCTTTCAGTGGCTGAGGTCCGCAGCTGGCATTGCCCAGTCCGCGTTGTATGCAGTCGAGATTCAACACAACCTCGTCGCGACGGATATTAACGAGATCATGGCCGTACTTCACACGCCACAGCTCGCGGTCAGTGTAGTGCAGGGCAGAGAAGTCAACTGTGCTGTCAGCCGTTATCTTCAGGCCTGTGCCGTCGCTGTTCTTGAGGACAATCCAGCGTGTGTCAGTACGTCCGCCCATAGTCTGCGAACGGGCATAATACTCACGCATGTCGCTCACCGTGGTCGAATACTGTCCTACAAAGGCAGCATCCTTTCGGTCTGGATAGTTCTCCATCGGGCCGCGACCGTACCATGTCACGTTCTCCAGAGCCGGGCTGAGCATGGCCTGCAACGACAGACGCGGCAGATGAAAGTCGGAAGACGTATGAAAGTCGGCCTTCACATCGACAGCTCCGGTGGCGTTGACTGTGTAGCTAACCTCATGGGGCACGACAGTCTTGTCACCGACATGGGTTTCGAGAATGGCCGTAACATTGACCGAACGGCGGTCTTTGGCAATGTCGTATCTGAAATTTTTCAATACGGTACGCGTGTACTGCCAGTCGCGCACGTCGTTGTTGATAGAGCGATAACAGTTGAAGGCAGGTCCCTGCTGACGGTGGAGCATCTCCTTGCCGTCGTAACGGAGAGCTGTCATCTGGCCGTCGTTCGTGTCGAACGAAACGGCCACACCATTTCCCTCGATACGGAGGAAGCCGTTCTTCTCCTTGTACACCTTTAGCGGTGCAGCCTTAGAATTGTCGACAGCGACGAGTCCGCGCTTGGGCAAGTTGAGAGCAAACTGCTCCGAAGCAACCACGTGGCCGATGTCGGCCCATGTCTCGGCCCTCTTCAGACAAACGTAGACGTTGAGGAAATACTCGGCTCCGTCGCTCATATCCAAGTCGCGCAACGGCATGTTTATGCCACTGGTGCTGTTTGGTTCGGTTTCTGGAATCTCAAGACGGCCGTCCTTCACTTTTACGCCTTCACGCATCACCTCGTAGCGAAGCTCAAACTCGTGCAGATTGTAGCTCGTATAGCGGTTGTCGAGACGGAGGACACACTGCTGGGGATACCAGAAGAGTTTGGCATACTGGTATATCTTCTTCACTTGGAGCAGCTTTGGTGTGACGCGGCGGTCTGCTGTGGTCAGCCCGTTGCAGCAGAAGTCGTTGTCGTTTGGCACGTCGCCGAAGCTTCCGCCGAAGTAGAGACGGTCGGACGGCTCGCCCGGCTTGTTGATAGCCTGGTCGACAAAGTCCCAAATACATCCGCCAATCATACGCTTAGAATGGTTCTCGATGTAGTCCCAGTACTCGCGAAGATTGCCCACGGCGTTACCCATAGCGTGGGCATATTCACAAAGGAAGAATGGTTTGTTGTTACCGTTGCGGTCGGTCTCCTTCATGCTTTCTACCGAAGGATACATGCGCGAGTCCATATCGGCCACATCATTCTGGCCTTCATAGTGGATTAGTCGGTCATCCATAGCCTTGACGGCCTTTACTTCGGCTTCGATATTAATGCCTTGTCCAGACTCGTTACCCATAGACCAGAAGATGACCGAAGGATGGTTCTTGTCACGTTCTACCATTCGCACGGCACGGTCTACGTAGGCTGCAGTCCATTGGGGGTTGTTGGACAGCGAGTTGTTGCCGTGGCATTCCTGGTCGGCCTCATCCATGACGTAGAGTCCGTAGTAGTCGTAGAGAGCATACATCTTCGGGTCGTTGGGGTAATGGCTCGTGCGGACGATGTTCATGTTGTGGCGTTTGAAGAGAAGAATGTCCTTTATCATTGTCTCTACTGGCACGGCCTTGCCGTACTTAGGGTCGATGTCGTGGCGGTTGGCTCCCTTTACGTAGGTGAGCACACCGTTGACATAGAGCTTGTTGTTGCGCAGCTCCAGCTTGCGCAGACCGTAACGCTGCGAGGTGGCTTCGGTGACATTGCCAGAAGCATCGAGCAGTTCTACGTCGAGAGTGTAAAGATATGGCTTCTCTGCGCTCCAGAGCTTGGGAGAGTTTATTGTAAGAGTGGTGTTGTTGACCGCCTCACTGCCAGATTTCAGTTCTGTGAGATTGAAGACCGCATTGGCCACCGACTTGCCGTTCTCGTCGCTCAGATTGAAACGTACAGCGGCGGCGGCATCGGCTTTGCCTTCGTTTTTGACGTTGGTACGGACATTGACCTTGGCCGTTCCGAACTTCTCGCCTTCAAACGTGGTTGTCAAATAGAGGTCGCGTACTCTCACCTTCGGGCGCGCCACAAGATAGACATCGCGATGGATTCCGCTCAGACGAAACATGTCCTGGTCTTCAAGATAGCTTCCGTCCGACCATCGGTACACCTCTACCGCGACGGTGTTGTTGCCGCGCTTAACGTAGCGGGTGACGTCAAACTCGGCATCGTTGTTGGCTCCCTGACTGTAGCCTACGTTCTTGCCATTAACCCACACGTACATGGCACTGTAGCATCCGTCGAAGTGGAGGAAAACTTGCTTGTCATGCCAGTCGGCGGGCAGCGTGAACTCACGACGGTAGGAACCTACTGCGTTGGGTTCCTTCTCGACAGTATAGCCACGCTGGGGCTGGATGAAAGGAGGATTGTTGAGGAAGGGGTAAGTGATATTGGTGTAGATGGGTGTACCGTAACCTTTCATTTCCCACGACGACGGCACATCGATGTCATCCCATGACGACACGTCGTAACCATTCTTGTAGAAAGATGCGGGACGGTCTTCGGGTTGCTCGGACCAGCGGAATTTCCACTTGCCGTTGAGCAGCAGATAGCGGCTCGAACGGGTACGAAGCCACGGTTTCAGATAGGCTGGGTCGGAGTGCATTTCCTCGGCATTGGCAAAAGGAATGTATGTGGCGTGACCGGGTTCTTTGTTAATACCGAAGATATGAGGGTTCTCCCAGTCGTTTTTACTCGATGCCTTGGGGACGATGGCACTGTTCACCTTAATGTCAGAACGCACGAGCAACCACTGCTGTGTCTGCTTCGATGCATCGGGCTTGACCTGCCACACTGGCTCGCCGAACTGGGCTGCATCGCGCATACCCATATTCATGCCGCTGGCCTCGCAGGTGAAGACGTAGCGGCCACCACCTATAGGCGTAGCACGCCAACGCTGGTTGGGATTGCTGTTGTTGGTTGACCACTGCAACAGTTGCTGCACTGATTTGCCATTACCGTTGTCGAGAGACAGAAACGAGTAAGCGTTGACGATGTTGTAAACTCCGTCGCCCACTTTGACAAAACGCCATACTTGAGTCTCCTTTCCTTCATCTCGCTTTGAAAGGTAGATTCGGGCATCGTTGTCAAGGCTGCCCTGATTGTCGAGCACAAGTCCGTCGGGAGTCTGAATCTCATAAACCTGACGTGTGTCGATGGCTTGAGCCAGTCCTGAAAGGACGGTCAGAAGCAATCCGAACAGGATTAAGATACCTTTGATTTTCATTTTTAATTGTTTAGAGTTGTTTATTGGTGAATTTTCTGATAAAATAGAGAAACATGTCTTTCGTTTTATATTTGTAGAGGCACTCTGGTGCATCTCAGAATACAATCACGGATAAAGGCTATAAAAAGGGTCTTCGAATCCTGGATATTTCTGAGCTAAAGCAGCCGCCGTCTTCCGAGTCCTGGCTATGAACGCCTTGTATTCGTCGCTGTCAGGATTGAACGGACGATGACCTAAAGCTTCTTTGACAGGCCGCCATTCTTCGAGAAACCTTTTAGTCTGAGAATCAAAGAAGGCTTCGCTGAAACGTTCCCAGATGTATTCTACAGCCTGAGCAGAAGGGTGAAGCATGTCTTCACGGTAGAAACGGTAGTCGCGCAGCTCGTCGTTGACGATTTCGTATGCAGGGAAATATACAACCCTTCCGCTGCTCTCTCTTACAAGCTTGTCGGCCGCGAGCAGAAGCGTAGCCTTAGAGAGTGCGCTCCCATGAAAACCGTACTTGGCATACCGGATGGGACTAACGGTAACTACAACCTTTACTTCGGGGTCACGATAAGCAAGACGGTCAACGGCCTTGGACAAATATTCGGTACATTGGTCTACACTCAGTTCTTCTTCTCGAAACAACCGTTGCGGACGTTTACGGCAATTGTCAACTATCTCACCGGTCTCTCGAAGAATGTAGACATGGTTGGTTCCCAGCGTAAAGACGGCTACACGAGGAGCTTCGCCGCTGTATCGGAGGACAGTGTGTAATATGCTTGCGGGGTTGTACATAACGCCGTAGGGATTGACCGTAGCGCGAAATTTCTCTTCTTTGAACCGCGTACCGATATTGTCAGCAAAACAAGAACCCACAAACAGCATACGCTCGCAAGGGAGTATGCTGAATGTGGGCTTGTCGGTATTTACTATTGTCCGGAAATCCATAACCGAAGTTTATGCTTCCTTTTTACGTCTCTTCCTGCTGTCGAAGAACACTCCTGCTGCTATGGCAAGGATGAGAACTGCATAAGCTACATAAGCCACGGTTTCGGTACGCTTGACAGTAGTAGGCTTGAAGGTCAAAACGACAGTGTGCTTACCCGGTTTGACATTGATGGCACGCAGAATATAGTTGACACGTCCGACCTCGGCAGGCTGTCCGTCAACGGTAGCCGTCCATCCGGGATAATATATTTCGGAGAAGACAACCACACCGCCATTGTCAGAAGCGACATCATACGTAAGCTCGTTGGCATCATATTTCTTTATCTTCACCACCGATGTTCCGTTCTGCTTCTTGGCTTCGCCGAGCTGCTGTCTGAACTTAGAGTCGGCGACTGCCTCGTGGCGGAGATTCATTTTCCCTATACGGTCAATCTCGTCATTGGCATTGTCTACATAACTAATTTTGTCGACAAACCATGCATTGCCGAAAGCGTAAGGATTGCGAATAGGAACGGTCTGGTTGTTCTGCAACGGGAAGATGATGTACTTGGTGTTGAGCATGTTAAGCACCGGCATCACCGAATCGCCTTTTATATGGGTCATGTCGCCCTGGGCTGTAGCCACAGCCGAGGCCATACGCTGCATTTCTGGTGCGATGTAGTAGTCTATCATTTCCTGATAACGGCGAAGTTTGGCCGGATGATATCCTCCGATGCTCTTGTGGTAGTAGGATGTCTCGCTCTCGTTGAAGGTGCTTGTCGAGAGATTGAGTACGCGATAGTCGAGCGACTTGTCCTGCAGTATCTGGCGGTCGGTAGCCGTCATGGGCTGGCTGGTATCGCGTACGCTCTTCTCTACGAACATTTCGTCGTTCAGATAACGTTTGTTTACCGACCACATATCAATCAAGCAAAGCAGCAGAATGCCACCAACCATGTACGCGGCACGCAGTTTTTTCTTACAGAAGAGCAACAACATGACCGTACCGATAGCCACAACAATGAACGAACGCCAACAGTCGGAAGTGAATATCGATTGACGTATTGCGTTCAGATTGTCAATGAGCGGAGCGAGATATTCGCTTGGTATGCCTTTTTGAAGGGCTTCCATTTCGGCCGGGGCGACATACTGTGAAGCGTAGAGTGACGGCATGACAGCCAGAATCAGGCACACGCCACCCGTAAGAAGGAAGCTGATCCATAGATACTTCATGCTTCCGAACCACGACTTCCTGTTCTTCGAAGCCTTTCCATCACTCGAAGACAGAGCTGAAGCCTTTCTGCCACCGAGACAACTCGGGTCGTCAACGACCTTCTTCAGAGCAAGCATGGCCAGAAGAGGAATGGTGAATTCGGCTATTACAAGTATTGAAGCGACGGTACGGAACTTGGCGTACATCGGCACATAGTCGAGGAAGAAGTTGGTGAAGCCCATGAAGTTTCTACCCCATGCCAGCAATACCGACAGGATGGTAGCAGCGAGCAAAGCCCACTTCATCGGTCCTTTCACCACGAACAGACCGAGAATGAAAAGCATCAGCACGAATGCGCCGACATAAACAGGACCGCTCGTGCCTGGCTGTGTACCCCAATATTGGCCCAACTGCTGATAAATAGGCATGAACTGTGGGTCGGCTTTCTCCATAGCCTTCTCGTTCATCGACAATGGAACCGACGCTCCACCTTTTGCGTCAGGCACAAGCAGAGTCAGCGTTTCGTCAACACCGTAGCTCCACTGTGTGATATAGTCGCGGTCAAGACCCGACGAAGTCTGGTTGGCCGAATCCTTCTTCTTCAGTTCACTCTTGCCGCGAGTCGACTCCTGGCTGTATTCCCATGTATGATAAAGATTGGACAAGTTGATGCAAATACCAATTGCCGCACCTGCTATGCATATTGCTGTTGCCTTACCGAACCGCGCAATCTGCTTTTTGCGTATTGCGTCGACGAGATAAGCGATTACCATGAACAGGATGATGAACATGTAATAATAGGTCATCTGCACGTGGTTGGCCTGTATCTCAAGTGCCGAGAAAATGGCCGTCACCGCAAAGCCCCAAAGGTATTTGCCCCTGTAAGCCAAGACGATACCCGCAATCATCGGCGGGAGATAGGCCAAAGCTATCACTTTCCAGATATGTCCTGCGGCGATAATGATAAAGAAGTAGCTGCTGAAAGCCCAGATGATTGCTCCGAGCGCGGCCATCTCCTGACGGAAATCGAACGCCCGCAGCAAGATATAGAAACCGAGCAGATAGGCAAAGACATACCAGACATTCTCCGGCATCCACAGATGGTAGAACTTGCTGACCGTGGTCAGTGCGTCAGTACTGTCGTAGGACGGAGCCAGCTGATAGGTCGGCATACCGCTGAATAGCGAGTTGGTCCATCGTGTACGTTCACCGGTACGCTCCTGGTACTGGTTCATCTCGATACCGGCGCCTCGTCCTGCTGACGAGTCGTGGCGGAAAAGGATGCGGCCTTCGATGTCTGCCGGGAAGAAATAGGCAAACGCAAGCACCGCAAACAAGACGACTGCCAGAATGTCAGGCAGCCACTGCTTTAATGCTTTCATTGACAATAAACGTTTATTTTACTTCTGCAAAGTTACAGCAAATGAGCGGAATAAAAAACAAATCTCGTTTGTTTTTATTCCCGAATGCAGCAAAACTTATTCAAAGTTACAGCAAATGAGCGGAATAAAAAACAAATCTCGTTTGTTTTTATTCCCGAATGCAGCAAAACTTATTCAAAGTTACAGCAAATGAGCGGAATATAAAACAAATCTTGTTTGTTTTTACTCAAGTTTCTGATTTAGCCGCAAATCAAAAATAATCGTATAAAAAAGGCCTTG
>CALBJK010000265.1 GCA_937892695.1 uncultured Prevotella sp. | reverse complement strand
CGTCTTTCTGTTTTCAGATCGCAAAGTTACGGTTTTCTGAAAGTTTCCGCTACAAGAGATTGTTGTGATTATTGTGCTTTCAGTCCTTAAAATTGTTCGAAATATAACCACATACGTCCTTTTTGTTCTTTATTTCCACTCATTTGTCCTGTTTGTCCGATTTTTTCTCTATCCGGTTTGCCTGGCAATCATGGACAATGCAACCGCTTTGTAATCGCTGTAACGCTTGTCCCGCCAATTTAAGACTTATGCCTTTTCTGTAGAGGTGTTGTCTTTTTATATTTGCAAAGGTATGGAAAAGCCCATGACTGTCAAAGGGAAAATTCCTAAGTTGTGTTAGGGATATCTATAATCCGGATGGGGAAATGTCCCATCTTGGTCAATAGGCTTAGTTCTGGTTGTGAGTCATTCAAAGTAGAATGTGAGTACGAACATCTTGCTGTGGGCTTCTTTGGCAGCGTTGGTGTATCGCAACAGATTCTTGTCGCGCACTTGTTTGTAGTGTTCTGTGTCGAGGTTGTTGCCCAGTCCGTAGACGAATTTCAGTTCTGGCCGCAGTTTGAAGAAAGGAAGGTAAAAGTCGCATCCGGCACCTATTTCCAGGCTCAGTCCGGTGCGTTTCAGCTTTATATAGTCGCTGCTTTTGCCGCTGAGATTTATCATCGGATTTATACCCGCCACTAAGTAAGGACGATGGTTGTTGAAACGCGGCGCAGCGAAAATCATGTCTACGGCTGTAGAGATATAGGCCGACTTCAGCTCCTGGGTAGTCTCCTTGGGTGTTCCGTCAGAGTGCAGGTCGGTGAAATCATGGAATGTAAGGTGACGTGTCCCGAAGTACATGGCCGGAGCCACACGCAACTGGAAGTAAGTGTTCAGACGCAGCTCGCCCAGTACACCCACATGAAAGCCTATATCCCATCTGTTCTGGTCGACCGTCACTACGGTATTGGCAGTCGTGCCATCGTCGTTCGTGATTACCTGTGGTCCGGCGTTGAGCAGTTCCATGTCTTGCAGATGAGTTCCTACGAGCACTCCGAAGTGGAACGGACGCAGGTCGGTATAAGGCCTGTTCTCCACTGTGCGTTCTTGCGCATTCGAAGAGCAGAACACCCATATTAGTGTGATTACCGTTATGACGTAGCGTTTCATATACATTATTAACGATTGTGGCTGCAGCTTATTGTGTTACTGTCCTTTTTTATAAAATCAAGAACATGAATGGTAAAAGAATGCTAAAAGCAATACCTATTTGTAGGTATTAAGCAAAAAAGATGTACCTTTGCAAAGTATGAAAGTAGGTATACACACACCCACAATCAAGTCAATAACATTAATAACAATAAATCAATAACATTATGGCTTACGTAATTGGTGACAACTGTATCGCTTGCGGTACATGTATCGACGAATGCCCCGTTGGAGCAATCTCTGAGGGCGAAAAGTATTCTATCAATCCTGATATGTGCACAGAGTGCGGGACATGCGCTAGCGTATGTCCTCAGGAGGCTATCAGCCTTCCCGAATAAGGATATTTTGAGATTAATTTATGATAAAGGCAGTCTTCCGTTAGTGGCAGGCTGCCTTTTTAATACTTGTCTGTTGCCGTTGTTTTTGCTTACAGCTCGTCTGTGTCGCCGCCTTTGCGCTCCATGATACTTGCGGCGAGCGTGTCGGCCGAATGGATTATTGACACCAGCGGATACTGCATACGTGCCGAGTCGTAACTGCGCATGTCCTCTAGACTGTTCATGTTCAGTCCCCATGCCCCCATGTGCCAGCGTATGGCCAACATCTCGTCGTCGCTCAGGTCGAGACCGCTGCAGAGCATCAGCACGAGCGATTTTTCTCCGTGTCCCATCGGAAAATTCTTGTATGTCACTTTATATCCTTCGGCGTCTTCCCACTGGCCGAGAGCGTTCTTGCGTTTCTTCACAGTCTTGACGTATATGTCGCTTTTGCATACGTCATGTAGCAATGCAGCTATGATGATGCTGTCGCGTTTCACCTCTTGTTCGAGCGACGGTTCGAGCGGCTTCATCGCTTCCCATATAGCGAGGGCTGTCTTGCACACGTTGAGCGAATGTTCTACCAGTCCGCCTTCGGTGTTCAGGTGGTGTCCGGCCGAGGCCGGAGCTGTGAAGAACCCCATTTTTTCGAGGTCTTCAATCACGTATTCTACACCTTCGCGTTTGGTGGAGCGCAGCAGGTCGAGAAATTCTTGTTTGTTTTCTTCCTTAGTCTTGCTCATAGTCTTCTTGTCAGGGTTCTGTAGATTGGCTTGTCACATCTGGCAGATGCAAAAATGACATGGCTCATCCCTTTTCTTGTTTTATTAATCTTGCAAAGATTATGCCAATCGCGTGGAGTTTTGTTGTTAGTGTTTAACATCCAGTGACTCCTTGGCTAATATGCCAGCCATTGTCCATTATTTGTTTTGGAAATCCTCGTTCTGCTTACGTTTCGTATTTACGTCGAATGACTGTATCTGGTATCGCAGCCGTCTGTTTGCGTTTCTCCAACCTGTTGATAATCAATAAACTATAAACACCATCTTTTCGCGTTCCAATATGCGGCATATTAGCTTCCAATATGCCGCATTTCGCGCTCTGATATGCCGCGTTTCAGGACACGATATGCGGCATATCATAAATTAGTACCATTTCGGATGTCTGGCCGTATTGACGAATTGTCATTATTGAGTGGACTTTTATGTCATATTGCATTTCTGTAACAATGTGCGCCGGTCGGCTTTTCTTGTTTTTATTTTTCGTTCCTGTCCGGCTTATTTCTCGCTACATTATGCCGACAAATTTCTTTTTTAGGCTCTGTAACGTTTAGTGTGGGTAAGTGTGGCTGTCTAAAGAATTATATGAGTCTATCGTTAATCAGTAGGGATGCACGAGCCGTGCGTCCCTACTGCCCACACCATTCGTTATAGAATAGACCTTTTTTTTATTTGTCCTATATATGGAAATTCCGATAATTTCTTTACTTTTGTACTAAATTAGAACTTCATGTACGCAAATAATACAAAAATATATATCAATAGGTTGGTTACTTTTCTGCTATTGATAATGTTTGTTGCCGTAATGACAGACAGCCCGGCAGCCGGCAGAGACGGTGCCAGGCCCGATTCCGTCGTATGGCGCAAGTGGCCGAGTCGGAAATTGCTTGACAGAAGCCGCCAATTGATAATGGCCGACCAACATGTAGACAGCGCAATGATGTACATGTCGGAGATAGTGAACCGCTATTATTCCGGCGAGACATCAGAGGAAGTCACAAATCTATTCCTTCGCGCGATGAACAATATAGGATATCTCTGCCTTTACCATTACTATGACTATCAGAAAGCCTTTTCTTGCTATACCCGTTCGCTGAAAATTGCAGAAGAAACGGGCGACAACGCCAATATGGCGTATCTTTACATGAATTTGGGCAATCTTTACAGTACGGTCATAGTGGTTCAGAACGACAGCCACGGTGCGCGTGAGGCGTTGGACTGCTACAAGAAATCGTTCTTTTATGCCCGTAAGACGAAAGATTGGGATGCCGTACAGATAGCGGTAGCCAACATGGTAGATGTCGCCTATACGGCAAGGCTGACAGCGTATGTGAAAAAAGAGCTTGACAGTTATATGAAACTGAATTTCCCTTCCGGCGTTCCGCTGGTTAAATATAACCGTCTGCTCATAACGGGCAATGCCGCACTGGCCAAGAAACGGTATGCCGAGGCTTTGTCTTGCTTCGTTGCTATGGAGGACTGCATTGACGCAAAAGTCACGCCCGAAAGGTATCTTGCAGCAGCTTACAACCATCAGGCGGAAACCTTCTCGCTAATGGGTGAGAAAAACAAGATGCTCGGAACGTTGGAAAAAACTGGATAATGTGATACGTAAATACAATCTGAAAGATTTTGAGGTAGATTACTGCAAGAGTCTTTACGATTTTTATCGGGATGAGGGCAACGAGCGAAAAGCACAATACTATCAGCTGCAATACTTCAAGACGAAGGACGAAATAGAACGTGGCGGCAAGCTTAGGAATATCGGAGAGCTGCAGTTTCTGGACAGGTTGCAGTCGGCAAACGAAGAAATAATAATTATGGCAAGGCAGAGAAAGCTTCTTTATGTTATAATTCTCCTTGTCGGTGTGATAGCGTCGCTGACAGCCTTGGCCTTGACCGTGATAATGCGTAAGAACAGGAAACTTAACGAAAGCCACAAGGTGATGTTCGCCAGAATGCAGGATCTGATTAAAAACGACGACATGATGCGACGCACCCGCGACGGCTACGAGAAACAGATAGAATCGTTGCAGAGCGAACTTGCCTCTCAGAGCCAGAAACAAAGGTATGTGAACAGCACAATGGGAGAAGCCGAGAAAGAGGAAATATACGATAAGGTTTGTCTTGTGATGGCAGACACGGAGGTTATATGCAAGGACGATTTCAATCTGAAGAAGCTGTCCGGGCTTGTCAGATGTCCTTATCCCAAAGTGTCACAGGCTATAAACGAGCTGTCGGGCAAGAACTTCAATGCCATACTCAATGATTATCGTATAAAGGAAGCGTGCCGACGGCTCACCGACAAGAATTTCGGACACCTCACTATCGAAGCTGTGGCGGCGAGTGTCGGGTTTAAGAGCCGTACCACTTTTGTGGCTACATTCAAGAAGATTACGGGGCTTACGCCGTCTGAATACCAGAAGACTTCGGTTGACAAATAGTCGTTATATGCCGTAAAAACAAACATTTTGTGTCTTTATTTATAATTGAAGACATGGACTTGCTACCTTTCTGCTCCATTCTGACTTCAATGATATAAATTTGCAACCGTACATGATGAAGGCCGGTTGCAAAGTCAAATGGAGACTCTACTTGGTTATCGGCATATTTTAAAAGAGTCCGGATAACAATTTGGTTGATGAGAAAGAATATTTTACTCACAGGATTACTCTTCACCTTCTGTCTGTTTGCGTCCGAAAGTGTGTCGGCACAAAAGAACATACGGCTTTTGAATGACGAATCACAAACCGTTACGGTAAACGGAAAGAAAGTTCCAAGAGCGAAAGCATTGAAAAATGTCGGTGGTGAAAGCGAAAATGGCTCACTGCCGAGAATCTCCACCAAAGACTGGTCGGGGATAGTACAGAAAGACGAATTGACAAACGAGGATTTTTCCGGTTTTACGGCTGGTACGGCTGATAAACCAGACGGGACGTCTCTTTGCGACATTTACGGCAAGTACGGACCTCAGCGCGAGGAGATTGACTCCAAGTACACCTCGACCCCGGGCTGGCATGGCAACTGGGTATTCCAAGCTGG
>CALBJK010000264.1 GCA_937892695.1 uncultured Prevotella sp. | reverse complement strand
CCTCAAAGGTCTGACAGCCACGCTCGGAAGTGCATGGAACAAGTATGACGGCGACCATTACGGTGTCATCACATGGGTGGGAAAACCATATAAAGAAGATTCGGAAGGCAACAAATCTTACCAACTAGGCGACATGAACGCCGAACCCGACCACGAATACTATCGCAATAATGCAAAAAAGTACGACTTCAACGTTTATGGAAAAGTCAACTACGAATTTGTAAAGGGGCTGAGCGCATACGTCGATATGCAGTATCGTCATGTAGGGGTACACATGTACGGTCCGCACGACGAGTTTGACGACAACGGTAACCGACTCGTCTTCGCCGAACACTTCACCTATGACTTCTTCAACCCGAAGGCCGGACTTTACTATCAGATTAATCCTTATAATAATGTCTATGCTTCGTTTGCCGTAGCCAACAAGGAACCGACTCGCGATGACTATGAAAACAACTTCGGTGTTAAACTCAACAGTGAACGTCTGTACGACTGGGAAGTAGGATACAAGTATCAGAGTCGCCGCTTCTCTGCCGGAGTCAACTTCTATTTGATGAACTACCGCAACCAGTTCGTACTCACCGGTGAGCTGAACGACATAGGCGAACCTGTAGCAAGCAACACAAACTCGGGCAAGAGCTACCGCATGGGTGTCGAGCTTCAGGCCGGATGGCAACCAGTAGATTGGTTCCGTTGGGACGCCAACGCTACGTTCAGCAAGAACAAAGCCAAGAACTGGACTGTGACCCTTGACGACGGAACACCTGTAGACCTCGGCGACACACCTCTGTCGTTCTCTCCTGAAGCTATGTTCAACAATATCTTCTCGTTCAACTACAAAGGTTTCTCGGCCAAAGTAATGAGCCAGTTTGTTGGCGAACAGTATCTCTCTAATACTGGCTTCAAGTCATACGTGAACGAAGGAGCAAAAGAGGGCACTCCCAAGGAGGTAAGCATGATGCTCGACTCCTACTTTACTACCAATGTCGACCTATCCTATACGTTCAAGCTGCGCAGTCTGAAGAGCATAACAGTAGGCTGCACCGTCTACAACGTGTTCAGCGAGAAGTATGAAAACAACGGTTGGACATACGCTTCATACAAGAAAGACAGCAACGGGAAAGTGATAGCCTACAATTCGGATGACGCATACGAGACAGGACTCTCTGCCCAAGCACCGATAAACTTCCTCGCCCATGTGTCATTAACCTTCTAAGAGAATCACTCTTGATGGATGAAATGTTAAGGTACATAACCGACAACCTGTACATGATACTCGATATCGTGGGCACGGTTGTCGGCCTTGTTTATGTCTGGTTAGAATACAAAGCGAGCATCTGGCTATGGGCTGCAAGCATTGTCATGCCGCTCATCTACATTTTCCTGTATTACGAGAAAGGGCTGTATGCCGATTTCGGTCTGAATATATACTACGCCCTAGCTGCAATCTACGGCTATGCAGAATGGACATTTGGGCATAAAAAGAAACAACAGCAAGGACAGGAAATGCCTATAACCTACTTTCCGAAACGCCTGATTGCACCTTCAGCCGTAGTTCTGGTCATAATATGGGCTTGCATCTACATCATTCTGGAGAAATTTACAAACAGTACAGTACCTGTTAGCGACAGTTTAGTCAACGCTCTCAGCATAATCGGACTTTGGGCTTTGGCCAGAAAATATGCCGAGCAATGGATAATATGGATTATTGCAGATGTAATACTTTCAATACTGTACATATACAAAGGGATACCTTTCACATCCGGGCTTTATGCCTTGTATGCAATAATTGCTGTTTTCGGTTATAAGAAATGGAAGCGGACGGCAGAGGGGATTATATTGATGAAACAGAACAATAACTCAAAATGAAATATTACATCACAACTAAGGACACTCCGTTTGACGCAGTAATCCTGGGCGCCGGTGATTTTCCTTCAAATTCCATACCGCTGACGATTCTAGAACGCGCTCCATACATATGCTGCTGCGACGGTGCCGGAGCCACACTCATGAGACATGGCGTAATGCCTGACGCAATTATAGGCGACGGAGATTCGCTCGATGAAGAATTCAAGAAGAAAAATGCCAATATCATACATCTCGTACATGAGCAAGACGATAATGACCTTACAAAAGCTACGCGTTTCTGCTTAAATAAAGGCTTGACAAATATCGCTTACCTTGGTGCTACAGGAAAGCGTGAAGACCACACCATTGCCAACATATCGCTAATGCTCACATACAAAAATAAATGGGGAATATCCCCGACAATGATAACCGATTACGGATATTTCGTACCAGCTAAAGGAAACAACGAGTTTGAAACGTTCAAAGGACAGCAAGTCAGCATTTTCAATGTATCGTGCACAAGACTGGCTGCGACAGGGCTGCGATGGGAACCATACGTTTTCGAACATTTGTGGCAAGGAACACTCAACGAAGCAACAGGACAACACGTAATCTTTGAATGCAACGGCGATTATATAGTATTCCTGACACACGAAGCCAAGGAGAAAGTTTAAGCTCCTACACATATTTTTTCAAATGAGAGCACCTTTGTTCCGAGTTTTTTCTTTATCTTTGCAATATTGTATGTAAACGGCACGCAACACATACATAAAGGAGGATAAAAAACTTAATATTTAAAAACGATATGATTGACGTTAAAGAAACACTGAACGGTGCAAAAGATAGAATGGAGATGGCCGTGCTATACCTCGAAGAACAACTGGCACGCATTCGCGCCGGACGCGCCAACGTTGCAATACTAGAAGGAATAAGAGTGAACTCATACGGCTCTATGGTGCCGCTTAACCAGGTGGCAAACCTCACAGTACCCGACCCCAGGACAATAGCCATACGTCCGTGGGACAAAAAAGCAATAAAGGACATAGAGAAAGCCATAATGGACAGTGATGTAGGCATAACTCCGGAAAACAACGGAGAAATCATACGTCTGGGCATTCCTCAACCTACCGAAGAGCGACGCAAAGAACTAGTAAAACAATGCAACAAAATAGGCGAACGCAGCAAGGTAGAAGTGAGAAACACTCGTGGAGAAGTAAAAGACAAACTGAAGAAAGCCATAAAAGACGGACTCTCTGAAGACAATGAAAAAGACGCAGAAATCGAACTCCAGAAAATACACGACAAATACATCAAAGCAATAGACGAGCTTCTCAACGCGAAGACAAAAGAAATAATGACTGTATAATAAAATACAGAAACCCTAAAGCGGAAACGTATGTACTAGATATATTAAGACTTGCGTTTCCGCCTTTTTATAAGAATAGGAAATGCACGGTTTAGTAATAAAGAACACCGGAAGTTGGTACACTGTGCTTACCGAAGACGGGAACACTGTCGACTGTAAGATAAAAGGCAACTTCCGACTTAAAGGCATACGCAGCACAAACCCTGTAGCTGTTGGGGACAACGTGATGATAATAAGAAACCAAGAAGGCACGGCCTTTATATCAGACATTGCCGACCGACGCAACTACATCATACGCAAGTCACAGAATCTCAGCAAACAGAGCCACATAATAGCCGCCAACATAGACCAGGCTTTCCTCATCGCTACCGTCAACTACCCCCAGACAAGCACCATCTTTATAGACCGCTTTCTCGCGACAGCCGAAGCATACAGCGTTCCAACCATTCTTATTTTTAACAAGACAGACTTACTCTCCGATGAAGAAAGGCACTATCAGAAAATGATGATTGAACTTTACCAGACAGTAGGTTACCGCTGCGAGGAAGTGTCGGCAGCTACAGGAGAGGGGATTGACAAAATAGTGCCACTACTCAAACACAAAATCACGCTGCTGAGCGGAAACAGCGGAGTAGGCAAATCTACAATTATCAACCGAATCATTCCTGAAGCCAATCTGAGAACGTCGCATATAAGTGATGCACACAACACCGGCATGCACACGACCACATTCAGTGAGATGCTGCCTCTGGCCGACGGAGGTTTCATTATCGACACACCGGGAATAAAGGGTTTCGGGACGTTCGATATGGAACCGGAAGAATTGACAAGCTACTTCAAGGAGATTTTTAGATTCTCAAAATATTGCCGATTCAGTAACTGCACCCATACTCACGAACCGGGATGTGCAGTGATACAAGCCGTAAAAGACCATTACATTTCAGAAAGCCGCTATCAGAGCTATCTTTCCATGCTGCAAGACAAGGATGAAAACAAATACAGAGAGGCTTATTAAGCTAATCTGCACGAAGAACGCTATACATTAAGATATGCGCTTCTGCATATGTCTTATTTCTTTGGATCTGCACTGAACTTATAAGCCACACTCAACATGGCGTAGCGTGAGAATGTGTTATTCCATGACTCGGTTCGGCCTTGGGCGTTAATACTGTAATAAGTACTCGACAACTGATGAAGAATATCGTATGCCTTCAGTGACAATATAAGTCTGCCATTGACAAAACAGCGGCTAAGCGAAGCATTCCATACAAGATCGTCTGTATTCATTGTCACATCCTGATAGCCTCGACGGCTGTACATCTTCATGTCTGCTTCGGCTCGTATGTCCAAAGGAAGTTTACAGTCTGCGTTTATTCCATAATTGTAGTCGATGCTATTGATTGTTGAAAAGTTGGCTCTTCCAGAAGTACTATTACGCCAAGAGTACCATCCTGTAACCCCGAAAGTAAAATCGCCAAACGAATAATTCAAAGACAAGCTCTCATTCAGATTGATATTTTTGACCCTGCTCAACACCTGACTTTCACCGTCATACGAAATGTCAAAGTCCACATCATGTCTGTAAGCGAAACTGAGATTTGACGACAACATCAATCTTTTCGGCTTGTCTAAAGGTCGAGAAAAAGATGTACTGAATGTCATATTCCAATTCCCATTTACATTATCTTGCTGATAGGTGTACGCACCAGTCTTAGTGTCATAGTTGGTCCTCATTCCAGTGCTGTTAGATGTACTGTTGAAATCTAAATTAAAGCCAACAGACTGTTGCACTTCCGGCACACGGAAATCACATCCTACACTTAAGCTATGCGTAAGAGTATTTTTAAGATTGGGGTTGTTTATCCTTCTTGCCAATGGATTAATGTCATTTTCATCAGGCATCATTCCGGACAAATCAGGTTGGCTATGACTCATGTTATAACTGACAGACCATGTAGATTTTTCTCCGTAAATATAGAATCGCATTTGCGGAGAAAAGATAAACACATTCCTTCTAGCGATGGTATCGACAACATTGTTGTTGTATTTAAGACGTTCTGAAATGTTATCAAAAGGAAGTATTAAGGAAAAGAACATCTTGTCATTTCCTTTATA
>CALBJK010000263.1 GCA_937892695.1 uncultured Prevotella sp. | reverse complement strand
CCCTTTCGCTTCATGTCACCCCAGGCAGCCTTTTTGTTGAATATATAGTTCAGATAACCCTTCAGTGAGAACATCACGCTGAGCGGGTGATATAAAAACGGCTCCAGCAGAGCTGCACCAAACATCCACACGTACGATCTGGCCTTGTCGAATGAGCCTCCAAGAGTGTAGTCGTTTACTATCACCACGAACGCCAGCATAAGGCAGAACGTGTACAGGCCGAGGAATATGACCAGTGCCGACGGCCAGTTTACTACTCCTGTGAAAGCCTGATACAGGAATGTCAGGAAACCCAAGAACTCTATGACCGGTGCCAGAAATTCGAACACGAACACGTAGGGTAGGGTAATCTTGCCCAGACGGCTGTAGCGGCGGTTGAACATAAAGCGGCGGTGACGTACAAAAGTCTGTATCAGTCCGCGCCCCCAGCGTACGCGCTGTCGGTAGAGCACCTTGATGTTGGGCGGGACCTCGGTCCAGCAGCAGTTGGCCGGCACCTGCACCACGCGGTACTTGCGGTTGAAGTCGCAGCAATAGCCTATCATCCTTATCAGCATATCCATGTCCTCGGCGAACGAATCGCTCGTATAGCCTCCTGCCGCCACTACAATCTCCTTGCTGAACATGCCGTAGCCGCCCGACACGTTAGGCATTGCGTTGATTGTCGACCATCCCATCTTACCCACAAGGAACGACCGCATGTATTCCAAAGTCTGGAACAGGGCGCACGGGGTGTGGGGCGGCCTGCGCCGTGTTATGATGCCGTTCTCCACCCGGCATCCGTTAGAGGGCATCATCACGCCGCTCACAGCAATTACATCGTCCGATTCGAGGAAAGGCATGATGCACTGCGATATGGCATCGCGCGAAAGGATGCAGTCAACGTCGGTATTGATGAAGTAGGGGTAGGACGAAGCGTTTATGCCGGCATTCATGGCATCGGCCTTTGTTCCGCCGTTCTCCTTGTCGACCACTATCAGACGGCTGTATCTGCTGTCAGTCGATTTGAACAGTCGCTTATAAGGTTTGCTCTTTATGTACTCGACATACCGAAACGGAATCTCGACAAGCGAAAACTCGTCGATGAGCAGTTCGAGCGTTTTGTCGGTACTTCCGTCGTTCACAATCACCACTTCAAACTTAGGGTAGTCCTGCTGTAACAGTGAGTTGACGTTCTGTACGATTGTCTTCTCCTCGTTGTAGGCCGGAGCTATTATCGATACACCGGGAGTGTATGGATTCTTTCCCATCAGCCTTCTCGCATATTTCGGAATCGGTTTGTAGTTTCGGCGTAAGATTCCGATTCCGGCAAGCAGCATAAGAGCAACATAGGAGAGTATCAGCACTAAACTGTAGAAGAATACTACATACCCATAGAAATAATAAAACAACTCTTTCATAATCCCAATCTAATCGTCGGTAGTCTAACCCTTTACATATTCGAACATCGGTTTGTCTTTCTTGTCGGCCTCGCTCTCCATTCTGTCAAACAATTCCCGACCAGTTGAACCGTACCGATAAAGACAGTACAGAGCCATGTGTTTGGTATCGGCAGAAACGTTGCTTCTGCAAATGTTAGATATAAATGTGACGGCCTTTCCCGAGTTGATGGATAGCAACGCTTTCAGAATGTCTCGTTTCAGCACTTCGGGCTGTTTGTCGAACACTTCTTCCATGACAGGTTCTGCTTCAGCAAACTTGCTTATCCCCATCGAAGCAAAGGCCGACCGCCGTATCACGGAATAGGCCGAGTCGAAATTGTCCATCAGTGACCTTACTTCATTGTCGTCTCCCCAGAATGCTGTCTCTCTGATAAGGAAAGCTTTTGTTCCGGGTGATCTTTGGTTCTGTATCAAAGGACTGAACTGCGGCATGGCCAGCCCCCGTTCTTTTCTGATGCTGAAGATGTCGTGCATCTCCATCTTGTCCCACTGTGACAGGACTATGTCGCGGTTGATGCTGCTCTCAAGAAACGAGAACGAGTCGTTCGATGCGGTACACATGTATGACATACGCGCCACACGACGCAAGGTCGTATGTCTGTCGTTAACTAGTTTGGTAAATGAGCTTTCCGGAAGTTCCATGTTGGTAAGACGAGCCAGCTGTATAATTCTCATCTTATGATAATAAGATCCTTGAAGCAAAGAATGCTCTACGAAATCGTAAAGCCCTACAAGCCGCATGGTGTTCTGTAGGTTGGTGGTATTAAGATTCTGTCCTTTTTCGTATGATAAGTCTGCAAACAGATTGCCCCAGACTCTCATCTGCCACCATTTCCAGTTCTGAGGCTTGTATTCCAGTATTCTGCCAATCTCTTCTATCGGCTTGTTTTCGGTCGTTGAGGAGCAAATTTGACCGATTTCATCGTAATATTTCTCTCTTATTTCCCGTTTGAATTTGTCTTTGCGTTTCCGTAAATAAACACTTACGGCCATACTCACCAACAACCAGAAGAAAGCTATGCACGAAGCCACTATTACAATGTAAGCCACTACCACCACCCAAGGGTAGTCGGCAAAAAGATGTAACCAGTAGTACAGATACCATCTGACGATGCTCCACCCTGAAATTATATAACTGCCACTAAGAGGAGACTCGTCTGTGCCCCCCCCCCCCCCC
>CALBJK010000262.1 GCA_937892695.1 uncultured Prevotella sp. | reverse complement strand
CTCGCGCATAGTGAACGACTTCGCGCCGACAGCTCTGCTGACATGGGACTGGAACATCAGTGACAACGACAAACTGACGACAACGCTGATGGGCAAATACAGCATGTACAAGAGTACGAAACTCAACTACAACAATTCGGACAACCCTCATCCTAACTACTGGAAGAACATGCCCAGCAGCTACTACGACGTTTGGGACGACACCGACACGCAGAACCGTACTGACCAGAATCTGGCCGACTGGAACACGGCATACCAGTATTGGACGGCATCGAAAGCCAACCGTCAGATTGATTTTGACCGTCTATACTATGCCAACCGTCAGGTATCGGCCCAGGGGGCTGACGCTATGTACTACATCCAAGCCAAGCACAACGACGCTCTGACAGTGACGCTGGCTTCGACGCTGAACAAGCAATTAAACAAGGACATGGCGTGGAACTTGGGCATCATTGCCGCCACAAACAAGGGTATGCACTACCAGACGATGGAGGACATGCTCGGAGCTACGATGTACCACAACATCAACACCTACGCTCTCGGCACGTATGACCGCAACGCCGACGAAGTGCAGTACGACCTCAACCACCGCGACGCTGTCGTGAAAGAAGGCGACCGTTTCGGTTACGACTACAACATTCTGGTTAACAACGCCAAGGCATGGACCAGCTTCAGTCAGAATATAGGGGCATTCCATTACACCTTGGCGGGCAAGATAGGCTACACATCTATGCAGCGCGACGGTAAGATGCGCAACGGTATGGCCGCAAACAATTCGTTCGGCAAGAGCCAGACAGCCCATTTCCTCGACGGAGGAGCAAAGCTGGGAGGCAACCTCTACCTCGGACGCGGCAACACGCTGACGTTCGGTGTTGGCTATGAACTTCGCGCTCCACAAGCCCGCAACTCGTTTGCTTCGCCAGAAATAAACAACGACTTCGTGCTGAACCTCAAGAACGAGCGTGTGTTCAGCTCTGAACTTGGCTATCAGCTGCTCACATCGTGGCTTCACGCCAATGTCAATGCATACTACAGCCGCATGACCGACGTAACCGACTGGCAGAACTACTACTTCGACGACATCAACTCGTTCTCTTATGTTTCGCTCACAGGCGTTAAGAAAGAGTACTACGGCGTGGAAGCCGGATTGAAATTCAAGGTTACAAGCGCGTTCGACATCAACCTAATAGGGACGATGAGCGAAGCTAAGATAACTGACAACTCCAACGTGCGCTACATGAATTCGACAAAAGGCACCTACACCGACGAAATCGTGTACAACAAGAACATGCGCGACTCGGGCACACCTCTCACAGCTGCCAGCGTCGGACTGAGCTATCATCAAGGCGGATGGTACGTCGATCTTAACTGCAACTACTACGACCGTATCTATTTGTCCTATTCGCCCAGCTACCGCTACGAGAGTACTCTCAAGACCCGCCAAGAGAACATCGGCGATGTTCTGGACAACGACGGCAATGTGCTTCCCTCTGCCGTAGAGCAGGCTAAAGGAAAGGGCGGCTTCATGCTCGACGGTTCGATAGGACGCAGCATCTATCTGAAAAAGGGTTCGCTGTCTATCAACCTCATGGTGACAAACATACTCAACAACCGCAACATTGTCACCGGAGGTTACGAACAGAGCCGAAGCGACTACACATCGTCGGGCAACATCCGCGCTTACAGGTTCTCACGTAACCCAATGAAATTCTATGCATACGGCGTAAACGGGATGCTGAACATTGCTTATAAATTCTAAATGGATATTTTGAAAATGGAAAATATGAAATATATCAAGATGTTGCTGCTTGCCGTTGTTTGCACAATTGGACTTGCCTCATGTATGGACGGTGACTGGGAT
Source organism: uncultured Prevotella sp. (assembly GCA_937892695.1). Classification (GTDB taxonomy): domain Bacteria; phylum Bacteroidota; class Bacteroidia; order Bacteroidales; family Bacteroidaceae; genus Prevotella. The sequence goes on along the minus strand of CALBJK010000262.1, from coordinate 21,568 downwards.
GCCCCCGACACATCGGTTCCACCGTTCGGAAACAACGAACTGCAGGAGAACAACGTGATGACCATAGCCGAGCTGAAGTCAAAATATTCGGCTACGGTTTTCAACAGTACCAACTCACTCGAACAGATTACCGACGATGTACAGATAAAGGGCCGTGTCGTGGGCAACGACATCGGCGGCAACATTTATAATAATGTGGCAATCGACGACGGTACTGGAGCCATAATCGTATGCATTTCGCAGGGCGGACTGTTCTCTTATCTGCCTGTTGGACAGGAAATCCTTGTCAACCTCAAAGACCTGTGGGTCGGCGGATACGGACAGCAGCCGGAGATAGGCACGCCCTACACCAACAAGAGCGGAAGCACCTACGTCAGCCGCATGAACCGTACCGTATGGCAAGAGCACTTCAAGATACTCGGCTCAGCAGACGCTTCGAAGGTTACACCGGTTGAGTTCGACCAGTCGAAAGTTAAAGACGAACAGTATCTGAAGGATAACTGCGGCAAACTGATGACTATCAAGGGCGTGACAATGGCCGACGCTACAGGTACTGAAACCTTCGCGCCAGAAGACCTAAAGGATGCGGCCAACAGCGTGAACCGTGGTATAAAGGGCTTCAGCACTTCCAACATCGTAGTGCGTACAAGCAGCTACGCTGACTTTGCGGCCACTAAAATGCCGACTGGCAAAGTCAACCTGACCGGTATCTTCACCCGCTATCGCAACACATGGCAGATACTGCTGCGCTCGTCTGAAGACATAGAAGAAGTAAAATAAAAACGTAAACCAAAAGAAACAAACATAATTATGAAAAAGATATTCTATTCGATGCTCGTCACACTGATGACGGCATTCGCTTTCACAAGCTGTGAAGACGTGCCAGAACCCTACGACGACCCTAACGGCAACGGAGGCGATACGCCCGAAATTCCAGAGGGGACATACTTTCAGGAAAGCTTCGCCAAGTCGCTTGGAGATTTTGAAGCAAAGACTATAAAGGGTATACCTTGGGAATATGAAAGCCGTAACGGAGGCTATGCTGTCGGCACAGGATATAACAGCAGCACCAAAGAGACTACAGAGTCTGAAGCCTACCTCGTCTCTCCGGCCATCGACTTGTCATCTGCAAAAGAAGCAAGCATTTCGTTCGACTACATCTTCCGCTATAATAGAGATGGAGCTGTGAACAAAGTCTACATCACAGACAACTACACCGGCGATCCGACAAGCACTAAATGGACAGACATAACGGGAACGCTTACAGAAGGAAGCGACTGGACAACATGGTATAACTATGCAAAGAATGTTCCGACCCAGTTTATCGGGAAAAGCAACATTGTCATAGCGTTCTACTATGCTTGCGGTTCAAGTTCGGCAAATTTCGAGCTGAAAAACCTTGTTATAAAAGAAGGCAAGGTTGACGAAACGCCTGTAACCCCACCGTCAGAAGGCGAGGGAGAAGGCACGGAAGAATCTCCATACGACGTAACTGCTGCACTGGCAAAAGCAAGTGCAGAGAATGTCTACGTGAAAGGTTTTATAGTCGGTTACGTTGACGGAATGTCAATAGATGAAGGAGCAAAATTCACAGGCAACAATGTTACCTCACAGACCAATATCCTTATTGCTCAATCAGCATCTGAGACAGACGTTAAAAAGTGCATACCGGTACAGCTTCCTTATGGAGAAGTGCGCACAGGCCTGAACTTGAAGGATAATGCAGACAACTATAAAAAGGAAGTCGTTCTTTACGGTAATCTTGAAAAATATTTTGGTGTGACAGGTTTGAAGAGCGTATCTTACGCCAAGATTGATGGTAAAGAACTCGGAAAGAAACCTTCAGGTGGCGATGAACCTACTACAGGCGAATATGCGTTGGGTGAATCAGTAGCTGCCAAGGACATCACCGAAGGTACATACGCTATCGGGTACACTTACGAAGGAACCAATTACCTTATGAAGCACGAAGTTTATTCAAGCTATTACGTAGCTGCTGAAGCTTATAAAGGCTCAGTAAGCAATGAATGCGTATTCTCCTTAAAAAAGAGCGGTAATGGGTTCACCATTAAAGGTTATGACGGAAAGTACATAGGAGTCTCCATAAACGGGACTCACACCAATCTTGTTCCGACAGAGGCTGATGGTTCAACCGTATGGACTTTTGCTGACGCACCATCAAATGAACACGACATGACGAATGATTGCAAAGTGACAAGTAATAAGAGTTCAAACAAGTTCCTTATATTCTCTTGGTACAGCAAAACAAATACGGCAGAATACACGATGGGAACCTATTCTTCACAATATGTCAACCGTCATCCTGTTTTCTACAAAGTAACTAAGAAATAGCATTATAAACAAAAAAAATTAACGAGAGGACTGTAATGGTTCTCTCGTTTTTTTGTTTAATAAAAACATTGAACACACGTTAATAAGAAGCTGACTGTCACACTAATCAAGATAATATTGCTACCTTTGCAGAAGATAGGCTGCACTCGGCAATTTTAAAGCAAGCTTTCATTGCGCTCATTTGCACTATCTTTGCAGAAGATAGGCTGCACTCGGCAATTTTAAAGCAAGCTTTCATTGCGCCCATTTGCTTTATTCTTGCAATCAATATGGAAAGAACCTTTCACAGAAGAGTTGACGCTTACGGAGTGGCTGCAGCCATTCTGCCAGCTGCCGTGTCGCTGATGCTTTTCCTGCACCATACACCCGGTGCTGTAGTTGCAGGACTGGCAATGATGCTGCTCACCGTAATCGTAATAGAACGGCTCATCCACAGTACCTACACTTTCACAGACAACAAAACCTTACTTATTTACTCGGGACGCTTCTCCCAGACAAAGACAATAAGGCTCGGCGAAGTAGTACGTGCCACGCGCGTCAGTGGTCGTCTGCTGAACCAACCACACATAATTATCAGATTCGGTGCTGGACATACAACTTCAGTACAGCCTGAAAACGAAGACGCATTCTACACTTTTCTGATGAAGAAAGTGAACGAAACCTACGCGGACAATGATTAGAAAGACAATGAAACGATTTTTATTGACAATACTTTGTGCGACGCTGCTGGTCGCGCCTCTCTTTTCTCAAGAAATAATCGAAGACGATAGCACCGCAGCCATCGGTGAAGATACTGTCGTAACCGAGATTAAGACAGACAGCATCAGCCGCCCTTGGCCAGAATCGGTGCAGATGAAGCTGAACCGTATGCTCGAAAGCCCGATGTTCGAGACCTCGCAAGTAGGAATGATGGTGTACGACCTCGATGCCGATTCTGTAATTTTCCGTCACAACGAACGCCAGCTCATGCGTCCCGGCTCTACAATGAAACTCCTCACCGCCATCACTGCCATCGACAAACTCGGAGGCAGTTACCAGTTCAAGACCGAGCTGTGCTATACCGGCGGTGTAGAGAACCGCACACTCAACGGCAACATCTACTGTGTGGGCGGCTTCGACCCAAAATTCAACTCTGACGACATGCGGGCCTTTGTCGAGAGCATACGCAAGATGGGCGTAGACACCATACGTGGCACTATGTACGCCGACAAGGACATGAAGAATGCAGAGACGCTGGGCGAAGGCTGGTGCTGGGATGACGACAATCCTACCCTGTCGCCGCTGCTCATCTCGCGTAAGGACTACTTCATGGACCGTTTTGTCGAGGAGTTGCGCGAAGCCGGTATTGTCGTCGATGCCTTCACAGCCGTAGGCAGCAAACCTCAAGACGCTTTCTGTATCTGCAGCCGCTTCCATACCATGGACCAGATACTGATGAGAATGATGAAAGAAAGCGACAATCTCTATGCCGAATCCATGTTCTATCAGATAGCTGCCAGCACCGGCAACCGTCCGGCCACAGCCAAGAGTGCACGAGCCGTAATGAAACGCCTCATCCATAAGATAGGTCTCGACCCTTCAAGATACTCTATCGCCGATGGATCAGGGCTGTCGCTGTACAACTACGTATCGGCAGAACTCGAAGTGGCGATGCTCAAGTACGCCTATCAGAACAGCAACATCTATCTGCATCTGCACCCGTCCCTGCCTCAAGCCGGCGAAGACGGCACCCTGCGCAGCCGTATGCACGGTCCGTTCACCCGGGGAAACGTCTATGCAAAAACCGGCACACTCGTCGGCGTGAGCAGCCTGGCAGGCTACTGCACGGCTGCAAACGGGCACAAACTGGCGTTTTCAATCATCAACAACGGCGTGATGCACCGTCGCAATGCACTGACTTTTCAAGACAAAGTGTGCGAAATACTGTGCCGTCCCTGACACTATAATGGAAAAACTAACATCTTACCTTGAAGTGCTGATAGCCCATGCTGGGATGTCGCCCAATCTTGCAGCCATCACTACCCACGTACTGATGACTCTCTTCGTACTTCTCGTGGCATGGGGTTCTTTCTTCGTTTGCCATAAGTTACTCGTTCCTCTGATGGTACAAATTACCAAAAAGACAGAAGTGGAATGGGATGACATCCTGCTCAATGAGAAGACACTACTGTCGGCCAGTCGCATCGTTCCATCCATAGTTGTATGGCTGACGTTGCCGCCAGTCTTCAAGCTTCACCCCGTAATAGCCGAAATCATTTCGCGCACGGCTGCCGTATGCATAGTACTTACCTCGCTCAGGCTGGCAATAGCCTTCATCGATTCGTTCAAACAGCTCGAAGGCGAACACCGCACAACCACCCAGCAATATTTCCACACCTTTTGCGGAGTAATCAAGATAATTCTGATTTTCATTTCGCTCATCATCATAGCTTCGGTAGTCATAGACCGCAGCCCGATGACTTTGCTTGCCGGACTCGGTGCAACATCGGCCATTCTGATGCTTGTTTTCAAGGACACCGTTACCGGACTCGTAGCCGGAATAAGGCTTACGAGCAACAATATGCTGCACAAAGGCGACTGGATAACCGTACCAAAGGCCGGAGCAAACGGATTTGTCCAAGATATATCGCTCACAACCGTAAAGGTTCGCAACTTTGACAACACTATAGTAACCGTGTCGCCCCGTACGCTTGTCGACGAGTCATTCCAAAGTTGGGTGGGCATGTGGAAAGGAGACGGACGGAGAGTGGCACGCCGCGTGATGTTCGATTTCCGCAGCATCACGCTAGCAAGTGACGAGCTGAAGAAGTCGATAGCAGACAAAGGATATTTGAAAGAAGATGAAATGAGTGGAAACATGGTCAACATGACGCTCTTCCGCCGCTACATAGAACGATGGCTGACCACGCGCGACGACGTAAATGCGAATATGCTCTTCATGGTGCGTCAGCTTGAACCGTCAGACACGGGTTTACCCGTAGAATTCTACTTTTTCCTTAAACAGAAACAATGGAAACCTTACGAGCACCATCTGGCCGAAGTTATGGAATACATTTATGCTGTCATTCCTGATTTCGGGTTGAAGATATATCAGCGACTGTGTCAAGACTAAGACCGGATTTAAGATTCAAAGCACAGTTGTGCAAGCGGCTTACCACACTACTGCAGAAGTCTTTGCACAACTATATTGTGATGCTATTTCATTCAATTGTTACCAATCATAACAACAACGCTGTCTTATTATTCAGGCGCGAACAATTATTTACGTCTTGGAATGAAGACAATCAATGCACTACAGTCAGTCTTGTTGACGTATCCTTCATTTTCAGGAGTTGTGATTACGATTCGTGAAGGATTGATTTTGTAGCTGTTGACAAGAATCTGACGTATAGCTTCGGCACGTTTCTGGCGAAGCTCATCATCATAATTTTTGTCGCTGAGGTTATCGCTGAATGCCGCAATTTTTATTTGAAAATCGGGCTGCTGCTTCATCCATTCAGCGATGTTGTCAATGTTCTTTCGCTCTTTCTCTGAGAGATATGAACTGAATTCTGAAAATCTGATGTGAATATAGAGTCTGTTGTCGTTTGGCTCGGTGTAGTATACTTTCTTCAGCGAGTCGTTATCTACCGTTTCATGCTGGGCATTGACAGAGGCTGCGGTTTTCTTTTCACGTTCAAGTTCGGCGACCTTCTTACGCAGAGTATTGACCTCGTCTGTCAGTATCCCTATTTTTTCTAAAGCCGCACTGTTGGTTTCGGTTTTTCTGAAACTGTGTCCGCCGATGTTATATACTATTCCTGCTTCAATTGCAAAAATATTCGATGCGCCGGCTAGTCCGGGTTCTATGGCATCGTTGTCGAACAAGTCGCCTCGCAAGCCGACACTGACAGCAAACAGTTCGGAAATATTATACCGTCCCTGAACGCCGTATGTCAAAGCGAATGATTGACGACGCGTAAGATTTGAAAAAACTGCACCTAAACCGACAAAAGGCAAAATCTGGATTTTCCTTTCCGGATTGTAGCCTTTTGCCATGGCTGTAGCGTCCAGAACGGCATCGGCTGTAATCATGTTATAGTTCCAATCGTGATATGGTACACGCCCATAACGATATCCGGCCTGAACTGCGACAAATGGGTTTATCCATTTTCCTACATAAAGTCCGAAACGTCCTGACATCTGTTTTTTCCAACCACTGGTCTTGCTTTCGTCGAATGCGGCGCGTCCCGACCATCCTCCAAATGCTCCTACGTAGATGTTGTCCCAAAACGAATGGGCATACCACACCTCAGAGGATGGTTGCTGTGCCTTTGCCTGCACAGCCGTAAGACTGGAGACAAATACAAAGGCAATCTTAGTAAACATTAAATTTCTCATATCACTCATATTATTCTGAAAACATCTTCATTTTGAGAATATCATTCACAAATCGTATAATTTTAAAAAATCGTCATTATTATTTCAGTCAAACAGTTTCCGTTACAAGTTTATCTGCTCTTACTCGCAAACAAACAGTCGTTAAACAACTGAATTAATTGACAATGACGTTGAGCGATTCTATTTCCCTCTGTCTGCCATTGCGGTCTTCTACCATTATTGAAGTGACGTAAAACTTGTCGCCTGCAGCCAAGTTTCGTATACGGTCTTTTTGGACTGACGAGAACTGTCCTCCACTGGAATGCATACGGTCTATGCCCCCATTTGCATGGATGAATACCGTCTCGAACGAAACTATGCGGAAACTGATATTGACATTTCCGTCACGATAGGATGCCCCAAGGATTACATTGCCAGACAGCCGTCTTTTGCTTACCGGCACGCCGCCATTGTATCGCGTGCTTCCAAGAATCAAATATGGCGAAGGGTCAGGCAATGGTTTGACATTGAAACTGAACCGTCCGAGCATGCTTCCATCCTGGCGGCGTACAGTTACATTAGCATTGCGTCCGGAATTGCGCGGATATATTACCCACGTTCCCCGCTCTATCTTCATACTTCCGTTATCCGTTGTCATCCGCAGTTGTCTGGAAGGTATACCAGGATAGAGGTTTACAGGATTGCCTGTGCCTGAGTAGAGATCGTTTATTGCTCCGGTTTCCAATGGAGCAGACATCAAGTTGCCTTCATTTTCAGAATCTTCATAATCTGATTTCGTAAAGCCTACTGTACCCGACTGTTTGACAATTCCTGTCGTCTGAAGAAGCAAGTCCCTCAACCCTTCATTCTCGCTCAACAGAATATTTTCCTTGATACGGTTGAGGAGAAGGATTCCTCCTATTGCAGGCAGTGAAGAGAAGTTTTCGCGTTCCCACGAGAAAGATGTACCAATTCTGTTTTTGGGAGGTGTTGTACTGAGATACGATGCAACAATGTCGCGGTTGGCCTTTTCTTTCATGCTTGAAACAATTGCAAGACGCAATTCCTCCAATCTCTTGCGCAGTTTCCTTCCGTTGTTTTGCGTAGGTGCCAACATGATGTAAGGAACAGCTTTCAGATCTTCCTCCTTAGTCAGCTTACCTGGTTCATAACTTTTTTTATCGGCCTGACGTGCTATATTCTCTTTTATCCGATTGATATAGTTTTCCAGACTACGCGACATGCTGTCTGTTTTCTGTGCTTTGGCGTAAAGAGAGTCATTGCCTGACTCTGCAATTCTTTTTATAAGAATATTGTTAGCCGTCCGCCAAGTGTCATTTTGAGTGATGTAGCTTTTATTGAGTGTCGAATAACCCTTCATCACGTCGTCCGACACATTTATGGCAAGCATAGCAAGCAATATTACATAGATGAGATTTATCATCTTCTGCCTAGGCGGTAATGTGTATTTTGCCATGTCTTTGTATTTTTAATTATTTTAAGTTCATGGCATCCATCATCTTTGCATACTGTCTGTTCAGTGCATCAAGCTTGCCAGATATTTCGCCAGTATCTTTCTTTATAGCATCGCTTCCTGCCAATGCTTCGCTGTAAGAACTCTTCATTTTCTCGAACGTCCGACTCACTTCGGCCAGCGTTTTCATCTGGTTGGCGAGTTCGGCAGTCTGTTGTTCGTAAGCCTTGTTCATTGCGTCTATGTGATTTGCCATTTCCTTGAGCTTGATTTTGATAGCCTTGGTAGAAATGCTGTCAGCCACATCGTCGGAAGCTGACAAAACAGCTCCGCTACCCGACTGCAATGCAGGAAAAACATTCTCCCATTTGTACTCCACGGACGGTTCATCGAAACCTGTTAGGAAAAATACCGTAACTTCGGTTATCATTCCTATCATAAGAAAGACATCGTCATACGGAAAGTGAGAAATCTTGAATACCGCACCAAGAATAACAAGGCACGCACCCCATGAATAAGCCATATTAAAAAGCACCTTACCTTTATGGCTCGCAAGAAAACTTGTTAATCTTTTCATTTCAGTTCCTTATTAAATTTTATTCGTTAATTGTCATAATACCCTCAAGACTTTGCAGAAAAAGTCTTAATGATAAGCACATTCTTAGACGTAAAATGGCAAAATCATTCAATTAGATTAAAATAAATCCTAAAAACATCTGCAAATATAAGGCAAATAAGTATTAGATGAAAAGTATTGAGATTAAAAAATGCAAAACACAAGAATAATATTTATTTTGAACTAAAAACAGACTACAATATTAAGTCTATATTACATTTTAGTACAAAAACCTGATTTGACATGACAATTTGTCACGCCAAATCCAAATTCAAAGTTGAACATAATTTGTCAACTGCATCGTTGTCCTTACGCAGTTTTACGAGCAGTTCTTTCTTGGTAAGTATCGGTTTTATTTCTTCTGCTTTGGCCAGTCGGAGAGTAAACTGCACATTTCCGTTATGCAGAGCTTTGGCCATAGAAGCGCGTACACGTCCCTTTATCTCAGCCACCTGATCGAGTAAAAGCTGGTTTTCAACTACCAGTTCTATGTTCGGGAAGTCGGTAATACGCGGTGTCATGTTCTTCATGCGTGATGCGAGTCCAAACATTTTCTGGGGCATACGATTACACATCGACAGCCATTGCAGTTCTAGTGTTTCTTGTGTAAATGTCTCTTTTTCTTCCTGAACGCCCATATTCTGCAAATCTTCTACATCATTCTTTTTCTCTGTTTTTCTTAGTGAGGCGAATGTGACACCGATGCTGCTTAACTTCAGTCTCATGGCCGGTTTTGGGGATTGGGATGATTCGTTTTTCCCAATGTCGTGACTGTCGGCAGCTATGGCTCGGGATACAACTTGTTCAGCAGTGGGCTTACGCTGCACATTGCGTTCTTTTGTTTTCCCGGCCACAACCACCTGCTGAGCTGCTTTAGGCCGGGACATTATAAGATTCTTAAACAGGATTTTCAATCGTCTGGGGCTACGCCCCGCACCAGCTCCGTCATCATCAGGTTGCGTGATCTGGGCTATCTGTATGAGAGTCAACTCTACAAGCAGCCTTTTGTTGCTGCTCTGGCGATAGTTGATATCGCAAGAGTTCATTATTTTCAGAGCCTGATACAGAAACTTTGTTGGACATTTCTTGGCCTGTTCCGAATATTTGGCACACTGCTGTTGGCTAACTTCAAGAAGAGGCAGAGTCTTCTCATCTTTTGCCATGAGCACGTTGCGCACATGCGAAGCCAGGCCATTAATGAGGTTGCCTCCGTCAAAGCCTTTAGCTATTATGCTATTGAGCAACACCATGATGTCGCTCACGTTGTTCTGCACGGCCAAATCTATAATGCGGAAATAATTGTCAACATCAAGTTCGTTAAGGTCTTCTATCACCTTTTCATACGTGATATGACCCTGACAGAAACTGGCCGCCTGATCGAAGATGGACAAAGCGTCGCGCATTCCTCCGTCTGCCTTCTCTGCAATTACGTTCAGAGCCTGTTCGTCATAGGTATATCCTTCCCTTTCGGCCACTTTCTTCAGATAGTCTACAGTGTTCCGCACCGTCATACGTTCGAAGTCATAAATCTGGCATCGCGAAATGATGGTAGGCAGAATTTTGTGTTTCTCCGTAGTGGCAAGAATGAAGATGACATGAGCCGGCGGCTCTTCGAGTGTTTTCAGAAAAGCATTGAATGCAGCCGTTGACAGCATGTGTACCTCGTCGATGATGAACACCTTGTAACGTCCCACCTGAGGCGGGATGCGTGTCTGCTCCATAAGCGACTTGATGTTCTCTACCGAGTTGTTGCTGGCAGCATCAAGTTCGAAAATGTTGTACGACCGCTGTTCGTTGAAAGCTTTGCAACTCTCACACTCGTTGCACGCCTCACCATCTGGGGTGGGGTGCATACAGTTTATGGCTTTCGCAAAGATACGGGCACATGTTGTTTTTCCGACTCCTCGCGGACCGCAAAACAAATAGGCATGTGCCAGCTTGCCACTCTTCACTGCATTTTTCAGTGTGGCGGTGAGAGCTGTCTGCCCTACGACTGCATCAAACGTCATAGGACGGTATTTGCGCGCTGAAACTATGTATTCTCCCATTACTTTAGATTGATACTGTCTTTATTGATTGAAATGGAGACGGAAAAGATGCTTGGCTGCAAACATTGCTCTGTCGGCGACCTAAAGTTGCATCATACCGTCTTTTGTTTTGCAAACTTAATATAAAAAAATCAGTTTTCGGTCTGAAAGTGATTTTTTTTATTTAAGTTTGCATTCCAAATACATGATATTATGAATCGTCTTACCCCATTGCTCAATATTTTAGGCCATTACAAATACGTCATTACGATTGTTGCAGGAATTGTAATAGTGGGGTTCCTTGACGAAAACAGTTTTATGAAACGTGTGCAGCTCGAACTTCAGATTAGCGACATGAAATCGAAAATCGAAGAGTATAATATTCAGAACGAGTCTGACATTAAGCAGCTAAACGAGCTGAAGCGCAATCCGCAAGCCTACGAAAAGATAGCCCGCGAACGTTACTTTATGAAGGCTGATGACGAAGACATATTTGTGCTGAGCGACGACGAAAAATCTCAAAACAACGATAATGAAACAACTGAGTAAAACAGAAAGCATTTTCTTTCTGTCCGGAGGTCTGCTGATGGTAGTGGGAGCCGGATGCTATGCATTTATGTGGCAACAGCAAATTGCATCGATAGTTTTCTACATAGGTGCGTTAGCCTTCGCTTCAATCCAGATAAGACAAAAGTATGAAGGGCAGGACACTACCGTGAAACGTCTGAAAAAAATAATGAATGTTGCCGACCTGCTGTTCATCCTTTCCGGCGTGCTGATGATTGAGAACGCATTCGGCCTGCTTAAGGATAATCTCTTTTCAGGAAACTACAATGCCTATTTGGACTACATATACAACAAATGGGTGCTGCTTTTGCTTGTGGCTGCAATTTTGGAAATATATACCATGCACCGCATTTCTTCCCTATTGGGCAAGGAACAATAGATTCGGTCAAAAAAAATACTAAATAAGCGTCCATTAATTTAAATAGCATAAAAAGGAAATAAAAAATGAGCCAAAGCTCAATAATACATATTACCTTTGGTGATGGAAGCGTCACAGACGCAGCTCTATGAGAGCATTAAGAACAAATTGTCTATGAACAAAATTGTATTTGCATTTTTTACGGTAATTGCATTTGCTTCATGCGCCAACACCTACAATATACAAGGTACGTCCAATGTTTCGACTCTGGACGGAAGGATGCTATACCTGAAAGTTTTGAAGAATAACGAATTCAAGAGCATCGATTCATGTGATGTGGTGCATGGACAGTTCAGCTTCTCGGGAGCATTCGATTCTGTCAGCATGGCAAATATCTTCATGGACGACGAAAATGTCCTTCCGCTTGTAATTGAGAGCGGCGACATCACCATCAAGATTGACAACACCCAACAGACTGTCAGCGGAACACCGCTGAATGACGAGCTGTTCAGGTTTTTCAGAAAATACAACCAGATAAAAGGACAGGAAGCCGAGCTGGTACATACACACGACCGTGCAATAATGGATGGCCGGAACATGAATGCCGTCAACAGCAAGATACAGGCCGATGCTGAACGTCTGGCTCAACAGGAAGACCGTCTTGTCACCACATTTGTCACAAACAATTTTGACAATGTGCTGGGACCCGGTGTATTCTTCATGATGACAATTGGATACAAATATCCAGAACTCACACCCTGGATAGAGGACATTATGAGCAAAGCTACAGATAAATTCAAAAATGACGCATACGTCAAGGATTATTATCAGAAGGCGCAAGAAAACCAAGCCATAATGAACGGAATGAAAGAGATGCCTCCAGCCGAAAGCGTTCCAGGCCAGAAAACTGCAGAACCGGCTCCTACACCGAACGAACTTGCACAGCCGGCCGAATGATGAGACGTACATAGAGAAATAAAATGAAGACACTTGTTTTTGGAGGGAATATCGTTAACGAAGGTGACATACGTAAAGCATCGGTCATCATCGACAATGGTGTCATCACAGAAATAAAGGAAGGAACTGACATGCCCCGGGGAATCTACGATAAAACAGTAGATGCCTCGGGGTGTTTTGTTTTGCCCGGAATAATCGACAGCCATGTTCATTTCCGCGAACCAGGACTTACTGACAAAGCCGATATAGAAAGCGAGAGCAGGGCTGCGGCTTATGGTGGTGTCACATCGTTCTTTGACATGCCTAACACCAAACCGCAAACGACCACGACAGAAGCACTTGAAGACAAATTCAAGATTGCAGAGAGCAAGTCGCACGTCAACTACAGTTTCTTCTTCGGAGCTACAAACAACAACATCGATACCATTAACAACGTAGACCATCATCATATACCTGGTGTAAAGTTGTTCATGGGGTCGAGCACCGGCAATATGCTGGTAGACCGTACCGATGCCCTTCGCAGACTGTTCAGCACGTGTGACATGCCCATAATGGCACACTGCGAAGACACCAGCATTATAAATGCCAACATGGCGGTCGCCAAGGCAAAATACGGCGATGATCCCGATGTGATTTTCCACCCGCTAATCCGCAGCGAGGAAGCTTGCTACAGGTCTACTGCACTGGCTGTCGGCATGGCCGAAGAGTATGGGGCACGACTACATGTAGCACATGTCACCACAGCCCGCGAACTGCAACTGTTCGGACATTCAGATAAAATTACGTGCGAAGCCGTAATAGCACACTTGATGTTCTGTAACGAAGACTACCGCCGGCTGGGTTCGCTCATAAAATGCAACCCCGCCATAAAGACACGGCACGACAGAGACGAGCTGCGCCGTGCTCTGGCCGACGGACGCATAAGGACAGTCGGTACCGACCACGCACCTCATAAGCTCTCAGAAAAGCAAGGCGGATGTTTCCGTGCTGCGTCAGGAATGCCGATGATACAATTTTCTCTTGTAAGTATGCTCGAACTAACAGACAATAAAGTGCTTGCCATCGAACGCCTCGTCGAATTGATGTGCCATAATCCTGCATTGCTTTTCTCTGTCCGTGACCGCGGATTCATACGTCCTGGCTACAAAGCCGACCTTACAATAGTAAGTGACAAGAAAGGGCCATGGACTGTGACAAGAGAAATAATACAGAGCAAATGCGGATGGAGTCCGATGTCGGGACATGAATATCGTTGGCGTGTCATGCAGACCATTTGCAACGGTAATGTCATTTATGACAATGGTCATTTCGACAACAACAGCCGTGGCGAAGCCATTTCATTCAGATGAAGAAGAAAATAACATACGACATAGCTACACTCCGGCCTTACATCAACTGGTCTTATTTTTTCTTTGCCTGGGGACTCTCGGGCAAAGCTAAGGAAGAACGTGCCAGCTTGAAAGCTGACGCCGAAGCCATGCTTGACGAGATGGAAAACAAATTCCATACATACGGATTGTTCGGACTGTACGATGCCAACAGCGACGGCGACGACATAATCATCGGCGACCACAGGCTTCCGGTACTGCGTCAGCAGAAACGGGCCGGCGACGATTCACCTTCAGTGAGTCTGGCCGACTTCATACGTCCGCTGTCAAGCGGTATTAAAGACAAGATCGGAGTGTTCGCTACAACTGTTGACATTCGCATGGAAACCAGTCCCGACTCCGACCCTTACAAGCGTATGCTCTCTCAGACATTGGCCGACCGTCTGGCCGAAGCAACAGCCGAGCGTCTGCACGAAGAAGCACGCAAAAGCTACTGGGGGTACGCACCTCAGGAGCATCTCACTATGGAGCAACTGTTAAGGGAAGACTACGAAGGCATACGTCCGGCTGTAGGCTATCCGTCTTTGCCAGATGCAAGCATTAACTTTCTTATCGATAAAATCATTGACATGAAGCAGATAGGCATTCGTCTCACCGAAACGGGAGCAATGAAGCCACACGCATCGGTTTCCGGACTGATGATTGCCCATCCACGTTCGTTCTACTTCGCAATAGGACGTATAGGCGAAGACCAACTATCCGACTATGCACGTCGCCGGGGGATGCCTGTCGGCATCGTGCGTCGTTATCTGGCAGCCAATCTTTCTTGAAAAGCGACATAAGCAAATGACATAAGAGTGATAGCACGGATTTTCTTTTTTATCATTCTGGCGTTATACTTGCCGGACACATACATTTACTTCCGTTACATCAAACGGCGTACCGACCTTTCACGGTGGCTTAAATGGATGTGGTGGGTGCCCGGTCTGGTGCTTGCTTCCTATACTATAGGGCTGTCACTGATACGAGACTTCGCTCCGTCTGACATAACATGGCTCAATGTCTATCTGTTTGCATTCGGACTTGTCGCATTGCCAAAACTGTGCTTCGTCACTTTTTCGGCATTAGGATTCTTGTTGGGCAAAATCACAAAGTCGAAGCGCAACTACGGAAACCACATCGGAATGTTGGTTGCTGTAGCTTCCATCTATGTGGTTATTTACGGCTCGACGGTCGGAGTAAGGGAGCTTGAAGTACGACATGTAAACATCAGCTTTACTAGTCTCCCCGACAGTTTTGACGGCTATCGCATCGTTCAGATGTCCGACCTGCACGTAGGGTCGATTGATGCCGACCTGCTTCAGCGGGCAGTACGCGAATGCTGTCACCTGAATCCGGATGCCATACTGCTGACAGGAGACTTGCAGAACATGCAGCCTTCCGAACTAAACGGTTACGGACAAATATTGAGCAAACTGAAAGCCCATGACGGCGTGTTCTCTGTCTTGGGCAACCACGACTACAGCATGTACATCAATGACAAAGCTTCGGTGAAAGCCGCCAACGAACTCGACATGAAGAAACGTCAGCGCAGTTATGGATGGAGACTGTTGCTCAACAATCATGCTATCATACGTAGAGGATCCGACTCAATCGTAATTGCCGGAGAAGAAAACGACGGCAAACCTCCGTTTCCACAAAAGGCAGACTTACGCAAGACTCTACAAGGAATAACTCCGTCAGCATTCGTTATCTTAATGCAGCATGACCCGTCTGCTTGGCAACGCTCTATCCTACCCCATAGCAAAGTGCAGCTCACACTCAGCGGACATACGCATGGCGGACAGATAAGTATTTTCGGACTGCGTCCGACAGAGCTTACCGGGCACGAGGACGCAGGACTGTACTCAGCAGGAGCACGCAAACTGTTCGTCTCTACCGGTCTGGGAGGCCTCGTGCCATTCCGTTTCAACATGCCGCCTCAAATTGCAGTGATAACCCTACGTAAAACTGAACAAAAATACAACAAATGAAGTACATTTATCGCATTTATCAGCTCTTCATCGCCGTTCCGCTTATTGCCGTTTATACAGTCATCACAGCTATTGCGGTCATTGTCGGATGCGCAGTAGGCAACGGACATTTTTGGGGCTATTACCCAGGAAAAGTGTGGTCATGGTTCATTGTCAGGATGATGCTCCTTCCTGTAAAGGTTGATGGACGTGAAAACATCAAGAAAGGACAGTCGTACGTTTTCGTAGCCAACCACCAAGGTGCATTCGACATTTTCCTGATATACGGATTTCTGGGACGTAATTTTAAATGGATGATGAAACGTCAGCTGCGCAACGTTCCTTTTGTCGGCAAAGCCTGTGAAGCGGCTCATTTCATATTTGTCGACAAACGAGGTCCAAGCAAGATAAGGGAGACTTATGATCAGGCACGAGCCACATTGTGCGACGGCATGTCACTCGTCGTATTTCCCGAGGGAGCAAGATCCTTCACCGGTCACATGGGAAAGTTCAAACGCGGGGCGTTCATGCTTGCCGACGACTTGCAGCTACCAGTTGTGCCGCTCACAATCAACGGCTCGTTCAACGTCATGCCACGCACCCGTGACATGAAGTTTGTACTATGGCATCCGTTGAAACTTACAATACACAAACCCATCATGCCACAAGGCAAAGGAGCAGACAACATACGCAATCTCGAAGACGAAAGCTACAAAGTGGTGATGTCCGGACTTGTGCCCGAATATCAAGGCGAAGTGGATAACCCGGACCAATAAGATATCAAAATCGCCTATTTATGTCTTGGCAACAAACTGGGATTATCTCATTCAGTCTGGGGATATTTTTTAGTTTCTTGTTATTTCCCATTCGCCGAGCGTGTGGGTATTGCCATCGAAACTGACGGCAACTTTAGCTGTAGGCAGTCCGCAAAGTCTGAACCGTTCTGGATACTGCATAAGGTCGATTTGTTTCATCGCGGCATCTGCACTTTTCCCTGTCTTCAGTTCTATAACATACAATGTGTGGCGTGTCCGCATGGCGATGTCGACACGTCCGTGTGGGGTATGTACCTCGACATCGCAGTATAGTCCGAGCAGGCTGAAGATGACATACAGCATCTGCTGGTAGTGACCTTCATAGTCGGTATGGTCGCAATAGGGTACGGTAGAAAGAAACGTTTTCAGACACCCCAGAGCCTTGTCCATGTCGTCGGAGAACAGTGCTTCGGCCATGTCGGCTATGGTGTTTGTCGTCTCCAGAGTGTCGGGCGTGACATAATAGGGGATAAGGCTGTACATCAGTCCTAAGCGCACTTCCTTGTTGGGAATGTCGAGCGTGTATCTGTCGAGCATCGGGCTGTATGATTTTATTGTGAGATAACCGCTTTGATACATCAGCGGTACGATGCTCGTAAGCCGTTCTGTCGGCGCGTCGAATTCGGTAGCCATGGCTTTTCTCATTCCTATTTGTGACGGCAACACCTTATATTTGCGCAACATTTCTATAAGGTAAGTTGGTGTGCCGCTTCCGAACCAGTAAGAATTTAGTTTTCTGTCAACGAATGCATTCAACAGGCTGTACGGATTGTATATGTCCGGAGACGGCCACGTGAAATGATAGCCGTCATAGTTCTCTTTCAGTTTGGCCATTACCTCTTCTTTTGTGATGTTCATTTTTTCTGCCATCAAATCGAGGTCATTGTCCATCTGAGTACGCATTTCTTCTTCGGTTATACCGCATACAGCAGCATAGCTTTCGACCATGCTGATGTTTTTTATGTTGTTCAGTTCGCTAAAAATACTCAGTTGCGAGAACTTTGTTATACCTGTAAGAAAGGCGAACCTGATGTACGAGTCGCACCCTTTCAGCGGACTGTAAAAGTTGCGCATGATGTTGAGAAGCGCTGAAAGGTTTTGTTCTTCGTGTACTACATCGAGCAGCGGAGCGTCATATTCGTCGATGAGTATGACCACTTTCTTCCCCGTCTTCCGGTAGACTGTCTTTATAAGGTTGGTCAGACGGTTGTTCGGTCCCTCTATGGTGTCGGTTATTCCGAACTGCGACTCATAGTCGGCCAGCATATTGTACAAATAGACAGTCAAGCCACTTTCGCCCATGTGTTTGCCGAGACTCATGTCGAAGTGTAGCACAGGATATTCGGTCCAGTCCTTTTCGAGTTTTTCTATTGCCAGACCTTTGAACAGGTCTTTGCGTCCTTCTAAATAGCTGTGAAGCGTGGATGTCAGCAGTGACTTGCCGAACCGGCGTGGGCGGCTGAGAAACATGAACTCGGAATCAGAATTTGCCATGCGGTAGACGTATTCTGTCTTATCGATGTACAGATAGTTGCCTGTACGTATCTTTTCGAACGTCTGTATCCCAATGGGGTAAAGTTTCCTACGTAGTTCCATAATGCAGTTCTTACTTCTCGTCTGCGAAGATAGCGAAAAATATTCAAATCGACAATATTTTTACCTCTGAAGATTCAAGTTTCTGATTTAGGTTTAAAGTAGTAGGGAAGGCACAAATGATAGCATATCCGCTGGAACGAAAATATAAATCCGGAGTAAAAGCAATTCTGCGGACAGGTACAGCAATGGGCAATATTTTCAGGCGGCAAACATTTTTTATAACACAGCACACGTCAGTATTAGATTTTTTGTGTAAGTTTGCAGTAAGTAAACAAACTGAAGTCTCGAACGAAAGTACGAACGACAGTAATAAAAATAACAGAACATGAACAGCGACAGCATTGTTATCATACCTACGTACAACGAGAAAGAGAACATCGAGAAAATCATACGTGCGGTGTTCGCTCTACCGAAGAGTTTCGACATTCTCGTAATCGACGACGGAAGTCCAGACGGGACTGCTGCCATAGTCCATCGGCTGATAGGCGGCGAGTTTGCCGATCGGCTACACATAATCGAGCGCAGCGGCAAGCTCGGACTGGGCACTGCCTATATCACGGGCTTCAAGTGGGCGCTGGAGCAGGGCTACGAATATATATTTGAGATGGATGCCGACTTCAGCCACAATCCCAACGACCTGCCACGACTCTATGCTGCCTGTCACGACGAAGGCTACGACGTGGCCATCGGGTCACGCTACGTGAGCGGTGTGAATGTTGTCAACTGGCCCATCGGGCGTGTGCTTATGAGCTATTTCGCTTCAAAGTATGTACGGCTGATAACGGGCTTCAATGTCCACGACACTACAGCCGGCTTCAAGTGCTACCGTCGTCGGGTGCTCGCGAGCATTCCTCTCGACCAGGTACGCTTCAAAGGCTATGCCTTCCAGATAGAAATGAAATACACTGCCTACAAGATGGGCTTTAAGATTAAGGAAGTGCCTGTGGTGTTTGTCAACCGTCGCGAGGGCGTAAGCAAGATGAACGGCGGCATCTTCGGCGAGGCGTTCTTCGGCGTGATGCGTCTGCGCTGGGACGGATGGTTTCGCAAATATCCTAAGGCCAAGGAGTGATTTCGATCATTACTGCTTACAATTCGTAACTGACAACTTTGTCAGTCTGTCGTCTATCGTAACGCATTCATTATCAACAGGTTGCAAAACAGCCGTTTTCAGCTTACAAAACGGGGCATATTGGCTTCTGATATGCGGCATATCAGAAGCCAATATGCCCCGTTTCTCATCGAAATATGCCCCGTTTTATAAAACTGCTACATTTGTCAGTCGGTTTTCTTTACATCGGTTTCAAATTAAAAGAAGTGGAAACTTCACTGACATTTACGGTTTTAGCCGCTGTTCTATTCGTGATGACGAAATGATTGGAGGAATGACTTATTAATGAATGAGGATTCTTGTGTAATATAATTTTAACATTATATTAAGCTGCAATTATAGACTGATTAAATATTTATGCTTAATTTTGTACTTGTATTTTAATGCAGAAAGTCTACAGATTATCAGTATAGTGGCATTATGCGTGTATTTTATTATGTGATATCAGACTTCATAAGAACTTCTTCTCATCATATGATGGACAACTTATCGATAGTTGCAGATCACAATCTAAGTATGAATCAGAAACATGGCTACCTTCAATATAATAAACAAATAATATAGAATATGAAGAATAAAAGATTTGTATTGTTCATAGCGTCAGTATTTGCTATGATTTGTTTTTCGGGCTGTTCAGATAACGACGACTATCCAACAGTTGGCACTCTGAAAGTGGAAGTGACATCATGGAATGCCTATTATGAAAATAATACGCACATGGCAATTTTCCCATTCGGTTATGAACAGGGGGCTATAAAAGTGGTTGACTTTGGGACAAACAAGATAAAAGAAGTAGATCTGAATCCAGGAAACTATACAGTCAAAGTCTCCGTTTACGGTAAAGAAGAACACCACTGGTCGGGTAATGCTCAGGTGCAGGCTGGACGGACAGAACTGTTGCAGCTTGGCGATAGTAATAATTAAGTTTGAGTATCTGAATAGTAAAAAATAATAATCCCCGGTAGATGAACTCTTGTCATCTATCGGGGATTATCTGGTAAGGGGATTAGAACTTCTTGAATGTCAGTCTCAGCTTGCGGGTAGACAACACCATCTTAGAGCCTTTCAGATTTTCGACCCGAAAAGTGTCCTCAATGCCATTAATGCCAAACGGCTTGAGCTTTGAGGCATCGGCCACGGCTGGGTCGCCGTTGGCACGATCGTTCTCGTGGGGATCGTAAGTGCGAAGCACGCTACCGTTGTGGTCGAACCTCATCAGGAAATCGCCGTTATGGTTCTTATAGTCGGTCACTCTCATCAACTTGGCCTGGAATGACCAGAACAGGCTGGCTTTTGCCAAGTCGGAACTGCTTCCGGTCTGAATACTGTCCACACGCTCCAGATGCCAGAAGCCATCGAGGTCGCCGTTGTCGGACGACTCTATGGTGCAACCGGTGAATAATATTGTAAATGCCGCAATCACGGCCACGACATACGCTTTTGCTTTGTACATTGTCTTGTTATTGTCTTTGAACCCGATAGCCACTACCTGGCCATCGATCCATTCTACATTTTCTGTCCTGCCCTGTTTGTCACGCCTACAGATTTATGAGTCCGCTTTTAGATACCGTGAGTTGGAAACCGGCGTTATGCCCAAGTATTCCTCCGAAGTCCATTGCGTATGCCCCCTTAACCTCCCAGTTGCGTTTCAGATGACACGCCACTTCGGCAAGGAAACTGACGTTGTGGTGCATCTTTGTGTAAGGCTTGTTATAGGTACCCCACCCTTTCTGATATGTTCCGAGCACACGGTAGGTCAGCCATTCTTTTATATTACCGTCCGCACCGAGATGGAATGCGACGAAGCGGTTGTCTTCGACATCAATCGTACCGCTTGTATTGTAAATAGGCGACCGGTAGAGCGGATTTCCCATCACCTGTCCCCAATGTTGCCACCCAGTGTAAAGATGGTGATTGTAATAGTTGTCGATTCCGGCCGTATGGTCAGGGAAAGACGGTGTGTGGTCATGATTGATCGGGCCGCTCTGATATTTTG
>CALBJK010000261.1 GCA_937892695.1 uncultured Prevotella sp. | reverse complement strand
ATGAAACACAACACGACAATACTTGTCGCTGCCCTTGCTTTCTGCTTGACAGCATCCGCACAAAGAATTCCAGATCACAATTTCGACTTTGAAAAAGTGACGGGAACGGAGAAAGACTCAACGCTGAATTGGGATGACTTCTACAAGTTTTTTGACTCTTGGCAACCTGGCACACCGCCAAGCGGCATCTCTAAACTTGATGATGAGTTCTTTATCTCCAGACAGAGGCCTTTGCCACGTATTGCTGATGGTGACTATCAGGTAAGAAGCGATGTTCCAGCTGGCAGAAAGATGCTGCTATGGACCCCGCTTGACGACCCTACCTCTACATGGAAAGCTCTACCGCGCTACTGTTTTGAGGGCGACAACTTTTCTATGTGGCAATATATCAACTGCCACGGTAACTGGTCGGCACCATGGATTCGCGTATCTGCTGGAATATCTGATGCTGCTGCAAAAAACGGAGTTACTGTAGGATGTGTCTTATCCATCCCTTGGAACGCTAAAGTTTCACTCAATGAAACAACATCATACTGCAAGACATTGGCCAAACTGTTGGAGAAGAATGATGACGGTACGTTCAAAAACTCGCTGAAGCTTGCCAAACTGATGAAATATTACGGTATTAACGGTTTGGGGGTAAACTCTGAGTTTAACTCTACAAAAGAGATGATGACATTAATGCAAGACTTTTTTGTTGACTTACACAAGAAAGCTGAGTCTATAGGATGGAAATTTGAATTACAATGGTATGACCTGACAAAGGATAACGGAATGATTATGGGCGATTATGGATTGTGCAAATTTAATAGAAATATGTTTGGCACAGGCGACCATATCGTAACTGACCAGATGTTTGCCAACTACAACTGGGATAATTATCTGCTTGAAGCTTCCGTAAAATATGCAAAATCCCTTAACCGCGATCCTTATGATTATTACGCAGGATTCGACATTCAAGGAAGAGCATTGAAGCAAGACTACTGGCAATCGCTTATTGACAATGAAATATCTGTGGGATTTTGGGGCGCACATGCACAAAGCCTTATCCATCAAAGTGCCACAGACGACGGCACATCCGACAAAGCAATACAAAAGGCTTATCTCCGCAAGCAGGAACTTATCTTTTCAGGCGGAAACCGCAACCCTGCGCTATTGCCTAAAGTTAGAGTTGACTGCTCCTTGGCAAATGCTGACCTCACCACATTCCA
This sequence comes from uncultured Prevotella sp., assembly GCA_937892695.1. Taxonomy (GTDB): domain Bacteria; phylum Bacteroidota; class Bacteroidia; order Bacteroidales; family Bacteroidaceae; genus Prevotella. The sequence goes on along the minus strand of CALBJK010000261.1, from coordinate 5,883 downwards.
CGGCTTGGCACGTCTGCTAACTGCAAAGTCAACCATCCAAAGTGTACCTTTCGTTACCCGCTTTAACTTGGGCAACGGGCTGAAGCTATACAAAGACGGACTAATAGCATCAGACTCTAAATGGTACAACCTCAACACACAAGACTACTTGCCAACATGGCGATTTTGGATTACTGATGCCAACGACCAAGTTACCAGCAACAATCTATCTTCCCTTGCCAAAGCTGAACTAACTTGGGACGATGCCTACACCGGCGGCTCATGCCTACGCCTGTATGGAGCTACAGATTTCTCGCGCATCAAACTCTTTAAGACAAAACTCGATGCTGAACCTACCTACGAGCTTTCTATTACCTATAAAATAAAGAACAACACAGAAAGCCATGCCAAACTGTTTGTAGCCACAAGCGATGACCTTACAAAATACAAGGAAACAGGCATTCCTGACACAGAGAAGGAAGAAGAATGGACTACTTTCAAAGTTCCTCTTTCAAAACTCGGCATCAAAAGCGGCGACAAAATAGCCATGATAGGAATATCGCTCAATGGAACATCTGAAGACTACCAAATGCTTGTGGGCGAGCTTGCCCTGCGAAACCCAGCCCAAAGCTTTGCCACAATTACGCCAAGCATTAAAGAAATCAACGTATTGCGAGGGTATTACGACCGCGTAGATTTCAAAATGCGCTATGCGTCAAAAGAAGAAAGCGGTGAAGAGAAAACTTACAACGATGAAGTGGGAACATGGTACTATGAGATTTATTTTCAGCAAAAAGGCGAAGAGCCTAAGCTGATGACTACAACAGAGTCGTGGGCAGCCTATGTTATCGGTGCACCGCTCAACAGTGGGGCCGAGCGCATGTGCCGCTTCGGCGTAAGAGCGGTTGCACCTGATGGCGTGCAAGGTTCTCCTATCGCTTGGAGCGACTATCAAGAGATTGCATATACCACGCAGAACACTACATTGTTGATTGACCGCAACATTATCAAACCCAACGAAACATTCAAGATTTACTATGAAGACACACTGATGCCAGCAGCAAAAGAATGGAAAATCATCAATTCTACCAATGGCAATACCGTGGCACAAGCATTCGATGCTACATCCATATCCACTGCAATAGACACAGAAGGCGTGTATGATCTCATTGTTACAAAAGCCGACAACAGCGAAAATGTTTACAGAGGCTTTATATGCATTACCCCAAACAAGACTGGTGCAATGCCTGAAATTTACAATATTTCAGCAAGTGCCGCAAATGTAAAGGCTGGTGAAAACGTTACCTTGTCATACACAAGTCGCAATGCCGACGGTAAAGTGTCGCGCGCACTGACCATCAACGATCCCGACATGCTATCCATACCTGCTGCCACACTCACCGGCAAGGCATACTCTATAGCCTTATGGTTTAAGGCTAACGGTTGGGCACACAATACCGACGGTACCAATCTTATCACTAAAAACACTATCGCAGACGCCTGGCCATACAACAACTGGGGCGACCTATGGGTGCAAGTAAAGCCTGAATGCAAAGATTCCAAGACCGGGAAGGTACACCCTGCAAACGAAATATCATTCAACACCTTGGGCTGGTCGGCCGACGGACCTAACTTCGACATGATTTCAGATGGCTACAGCATACTGCCTAACACATGGTATCACCTCATAATAACACAAGATGCCAAGAATATACAAAAGATGTATCTCAACGGCAAACGAGTAGCAGGCCCTGCGATTGTCGATTCATCCAAAAGACGCGAGGACATGGCCAAGAGCGACAGTAGAATAGACATTTCTGCACCTGCCAATATACATATAAGTGGCAGTGGTGTGTACCAAGCTGCATTCAATGGTGCAATCGATGAGGTGCAGGTATGGAACAAGGCACTCTCTGACGAAGAAGCATTGCGCTCGATGAAGGGATATGCCGACAACGAAATACCTGATGGACTTGTAGCATACTACACCTTTGAAGATACTGACGCAAACGGACAGTTTAGCAATCACGGAACTCTCTCCGGCAATGCGGCAAGCGTGGTAAAAGTTGTCAACTCCGGCGGTGAGAACACTTCTAACGCAGAATACCTGCAACAAACAGCCGACAATAGCCAGCCTGGCTATCCCGGCATCGCAGGAACGCTTGACGTGAAAACCCAAACCGATTGGAACCTCGGACAAGAAGGTGATGCAAAAATAGTGAATGAACAAGGACAGGCTGCTACCATAACTTATGTATATGGCGGCAAGAAAGATGTAAGCCTGACACTTTCCAACATTTGGGGCAGCAACACCATGAGCAAGAGTGCCATGATTGAAGTGGATGGCCCGGCACTCAGTGTAAACAAAGTTACCGAAGACTCCTTTGCCATGTATCCCAACCCATTTGCAGACAGGGTAAACTTCAGCTTTGCCAAGTCGGGAGAATACGAAGTCAACATTCTGTCTGAAGATGGCACACTGTTGCAAACCTCTTCTGTCCATGTCGGCAGTGGCGATGTGGCAAGTGTATCCATAAACGGCAAGAAAGGCGTTTATCTCATACAGGTTACAAGAAATGGCCATGTGTATAAAACTATCAAAGCCATAAAGAAGTAAAGTGCTTTGGCCAGACACATTATCAAGCAGGACGAAAGTAGTTGTGCTTTCTTCCTGCTTTCGTTTTTAGACCTTACCATCACACTATCTGCTGACTTTTCTTAAAAACACATCTTAGATAGATGTAATGGGCATATTGTTTATAATTTGCCCCCTGACTTTTTAGAGTAAACTCTTGGTTTCATAATTCTACGTTTTCTATTAAACGAGATGTGAGCCAAACCAGTACTGATATATAAAAATATTTTGAAGTGTCCAAATAGAACTGCAACGTTTTACTTCAAATCTTACCGATTTTCAACTTTTTGTTGTACCTTTGCGGTAGGTAAGCTGCATCCGGCAATTTGAAAGCAAGCTTTCATTGCTCTCGTTTGCATTATCTTTGCATGGGTATGAAAAAAGAAAAGAAAATGACAACAGCCTGAGCCTCATGCTTTTTTGCTGTATGTCTTTCTTTGTTTGTTCTTTTATCAGTTAGAGACAATATTTGTGGGAAATATTTATAAATAGACTTTATGGAACACGACGAAAATGTTGATGCCGACGGTGTGCTCGACTGTATTTCACGGCAACTTGATTCCCTGACTGGCCAGCAACGTGTAAGGCTTCACGATGAAATGTCAATACTGCATTTCAAAAGAAATGAACTTATATATAAAGAGCAGGACAGACCGTACAACATTATGTGTCTTATACGTGGAAAAGTCAAGATTTTCAAAGATGGGATAGGTGGACGCAACCCTATTATCAGAGCGATTAAACCAGTGGAATTTATTGGTTATAGGGCGTTCTTTGCACATGAAAGGTATAAGACATCTGCCATGGCTTTTGAAAATTCAGTGATAGCATCGTTCCCTTCCAAAATCATAGACACGCTTGTACGTCAGAACTCTGGCGTAGCCATGTATTTTCTGCGTCATCTGTCGCGTCTGCTCGGAACATCTGACGATAGCATCGTTAATCTGACCCAGAAACATGTGAGGGGGCGTCTGGCCGAGACCATACTTTCGCTGCGTGACAATTACGGAGTTGAAGAAGACGGCCACACGCTGAACATTCAGATGAGCCGGGAAGATCTGGCTTCCTTGTCCAACATGACTACCAGCAACGCCATCCGCACATTGTCGTCGTTTGCCAGCGAAAAACTGATATCCATTGACGGCAAGAAAATAAAAGTCATTGACGACAAAGAACTTGATGACATTTCAAATCAAGGGATGAACTTACGCTGAATTTTGTTCCTATTGTGGAATAAGAAAATTGATTACTTCTTGTTCTACTGTTATTGTGAACGGTTCTGCCGGTGTGCGCATCAACCGACCGTCAATGCCGACTAATGCTTTATTGGCTTCGTCTATTTCTATTTTTTGCGTCCTGTAAGGATGTACACTTTTGTGATTTAGGAATTTACCTCTTATGAAAAGATATATGCCTTCAAACAATTGAGCCATTTCTGGATGGAACACTACCGACACGTCGAGCATACCGTTGTATGGAACGGCGTTTGGTGTCTGTCCGTATCCTGTAGCATTGCCTACGCATACGGTCATCACGTTACGGTCTATGACATCGGTGTTTATCTTCAATCGCATTTTGTATTCGAGACGTTGGAAAATGAGAAGAATGAACGAAAAGATGAAAGACAATGTGCGCGATCCGAAGATGTGCCGTGTCTGTCGTCGCAGGTTCATTATGGATGCAATAAGTCCGATGTTGACGCAATTCAGAAAATAGCGGCGGCATGCTTCGCCTTTCTTATTATGGTAGCGTATACATCCTAAGTCTATTTTCCTTATTCTCCTGCTCTTCAGCCATCTTACAGTCTGTTCTTCTTCTCCTTCGTTGAATCCCCAGAAATGGGCGAAGTCGTTCATCATACCGTTGGGAATAACTCCAAGGGCTATGCTGTCGCGTGTGGCTTTGTCGGTCTGCATCAGACAGTTGACTGCATCGTTGAGAGCGGAGTCGCCGCCGATGATTATGATTGTCTTGTAACCGTTGTTTATCATCATCTTGACGAGACGTTCTACTCCCGCCGAGCTTTCGCTCTGCACGAAGTCAAAATCAATGTTATTTTCGCGAAGGGCCTTTTCTGCCTTTTCCCATTTACGGTTTTGCATGAAACCGTGCTTTGGACAGTAAAGTATTCCCCACTTTTTATCGTTGTACATGTTATTCTCCGTTTTCTTCGATTATTCGTTCTACTTCGTACAGTTTCTTGTCGATTGGCAGTTCGGCGTCTATCCAGTGTATCTTCAGTCCGCGACGTTCCATACCCCTGAACCATGTCATCTGTCGTTTTGCAAACTGGTGGATGGCTATCTCCAGTCCTGCGAACATTTCATCATAAGTTTTTTGTCCGAGCACGTATTCGGTGACGTATTTGTACTCCAGCCCGTAGTACATCAGGTCTTCGGGCTTTATTCCCGAGTCGAGAAGCCCCTTAATCTCCTCTACCATGCCGTTTCCGAGCCTTTGCCGCAAGCGGCGTGTTATTTTTTTGCGCCGTTCGTCACGGTCTATCTGCACTCCTATAATGGTAGAGCTTACGGGTTGCATCGTTCGGTTTGGGGTGGGGCGCTCTATGTTGTAGGTTTCTATCTCTATGGCCCGTATGGCCCGCTGGGCAGTATCTATGTCGGTTCGGTTGTGCATGGCCGAACCGTTCTGCTTTTTCAGACGTTCGAGTATTGTCGTCAGCTCGTCGAGCGACTTGCCTTCGAGCTTGCTGCGCAGCTTGTCGTTTTGCGGTACAGGCGACAGCTCGTAGCCTTTCAGCACGGCTTCGATATAGAGTCCGGTTCCGCCACAGAGTATCGGCCGACGGCCTCTAGCTGTTATGTCGTCGTAGGCTTTATGGAAATCTCGCTGATATTCGAACAGATTATATTTTGTTCCAGGTTCTACTATATCTATAAGGTGGTAGGGCATGCTTCGGTCTTCAATGTAATATTCGTCGAGATCCTTGCCCGTCCCGATGTCCATGCGCCTGTACACCTGACGAGAGTCGGCACTTATGATTTCGCCGTTTGTCTCGTCGGCCAACCTTACGGCCAGTGTTGTCTTGCCGCTGGCCGTAGGACCTAATATCGTAACCATCTTTCCCGGCATTGTCCTGAGCTGATTAGTTTCTGCAAAAATAGATAATTTTCCCGAATTACGAGCTTTTTTGATATAAAAACGAACAATAATGTTGCTGAAAATCGTATTATCAGGTTCCTCTGAGCCATGTGGACTGATGAATTTGCGCAATGTTTTTGAGACATTGTTTCCTTTATACTTATTTA
>CALBJK010000260.1 GCA_937892695.1 uncultured Prevotella sp. | reverse complement strand
GTAGTTATTTAGGTTTTGATGAATTTCGTAATTCTGTAGGTATGGTCACTTCGTTAAGGTAAAAGATTGTTCAATTCAGGTAACAAACGGAGCGACGGCTCTCGACGAGTCGCATGTCCGACAGAAAAGATTTTAATAACTAAAGAAGATAAAGTTGATGAGAAAATTATTAATGTCAGTAGCAGTCGTTATGGCTGCTGTGTTTGCCAATGCGCAGACTCCGGAGACATTCAAGCCCTACAAGGCTACCAAGCTGAGGATGCCTTCGGTGCCGCTCGTTGTGAACGACCCATACTTTTCGATATGGTCGCCTTACGACAAGCTCACCGACGGCGACACCCGTCACTGGACTAACGACGAGAAGCCTCTGGAGGGTCTGCTCCGCGTAGACGGTAAGACTTACCGTTTCATGGGTTCTAAAGAGAAGTATCTGCTCGAAACCCTCGTGCCTATGGCCGACGAGAGCGGGTGGACAGGTCTGTTCACCCACGGCACACCCGCTCAGGGATGGCAGAATCCCGGATTCAACGCCGACGGATGGAAAGAAGGCCGTGGCGCGTTCGGTTCGCCTGAACTCAGCAATGTCCGCACACGCTGGAGCCGAGAAGGATCTGACCTCTACGTACGCCGCACTGTAGAACTGTCGGCCGATGACGTGAACGGCGACCTTTACCTTGTTTATTCGCACGACGATGTGTTCGAAATTTACATCAACGGCACCAAGGTGGCCGACACTGGTGAAACATGGCGCGAAGGTGTGAAGCTGCATCTCGACGGCAGTCTCAAAGGACTGCTCAAGCCCGGCAAGAACGTCATCGCCGCTCACTGCCACAACACCACCGGCGGCGCTTACACCGATTTCGGAATCTACAAGAATATTGCCAAGGGCAATGACGCAATCATTCAGGCCGAGCAGAAGTCGGTTAGTGTTCTCGCCACATCTTCTTATTATACATTTGCTTGCGGACCGGTCGAACTAGACATCGTGTTCACAGCTCCTATGCTGATCGATGACTACGACCTGCTCTCTACTCCGGTCAACTATGTTTCTTATCAGGTGCGTACCACCGACAAGAAAGCCCACGACGTACAGTTCTACCTCAGCGCCAATCCGCTGATGGCCGTGAACAAGAGTTCTCAGGCTACTGTTTCGTCGACCGTCATAAAGAACGGTGTGAAATATCTCAAGACCGGAACAGTGGATCAGCCTATCCTCGCCAAGAAAGGTGACGGCATCTGTATCGACTGGGGCTATTTCTACATGCCCAACGTAAACGGTGAGGTGAGCCTCGCTTCCGACAATGACATCAAGGCTTCGTTCCTTGCCGACGGTTCGCTGCCCCAGAGCAAGGACAATGTCGTTTGCCGCAAGGTTGCCGAAATGCCGACTCTGGCCTACGTTCACAACTTCGGCAAGGTGACCGACGCTTCGAGCTTCGCCATGCTCGGCTACGACGAGATACAGGACATCGAGTACATGTACGAACGCTACAAGGCATACTGGGCACATGAGGGCAAGGTGACCATCTTCGATGCTTTCGACAAGCTGAAGAACAACTACACCTCTATCATGGACCGCTGCCGCGCCCTCGACAAGCGCATCTACGACGACGGCATGGAAGCCGGCAACCAGAAGTATGCCGAAATCCTCTCTGGCTCTTACCGCCACGTCATAGCTGCCCACAAGCTGTTCAAGGACAAGGATGGCAATCTGCTCTTCTTCTCAAAGGAGAACAACTCTAACGGTTGTGTCAACACTGTCGACCTGACCTATCCCGAGGCTCCTCTCTTCTTGGTTTACAATCCAGAGCTGCAGAAGGCCATGATGACCTCAATCTTCGACTACAGCCTGTCTGGCCGCTGGACCAAACCCTTCGCCGCTCACGACATCGGCACATACCCCATTGCCAACGGACAGGTGTACGGTGGCGACATGCCTCTCGAAGAAGCCGGCAACATGATTACGCTCGCAGCAATGCTGACCAAGCTCGACGGCAACACCAACTACGTCAGCAAGTACTGGGACATACTGAAGACATGGGCAGACTATCTCGCCGAAAACGGTCAGGACCCTGCCAACCAGCTCTGCACCGACGACTTTGCCGGACACTGGGCACACAACGCAAACCTCTCCATTAAGGCCATTATGGGTGTAGCCGGATTTGCCGAGATGGCACGCATCAAGGGCGATGCAGCCACAGCCGACAAATACATGGCCAAGGCCAAGGAGATGGCTGCCAAGTGGGAACAGACCGCCAACGAGGGCGACCACTACCGTCTGGCCTTCGACCGCGCCGACACGTGGAGCCAGAAATATAATATGGTGTGGGACAAGCTCTGGGGCATCAACATCTTCCCCAACAACGCTATGCGGAAGGAAATAAAGTACTATCTGAAGAAACAGAACAAGTACGGACTGCCCCTCGACATACGCAAGGACTACACCAAGAGCGACTGGATTATGTGGACTGCAGCAATGTCGCCCGACAAGAAGACCTTCCTCAAGTTTGTCGACCCGCTCTACGACTATGTGAACGAAACGCCGTCGCGTGTGCCTCTGAGCGACTGGTACGACACCAAGACCGCCAAGATGATAGGCTTCAAGGCCCGTTCCGTTATCGGCGGACACTGGATGAAGGTTCTGGCCGACAAGCTTTTGAACGAAAAGAAATAAATCTCTATGAAATTATAAAACACGATGTATTCTGCGTACAACGGACCGGCTCTAACCGGCACCGTTGTACGGGAATACTTTCATTGAGAATCCCTAAAACAAATATGCATATATGCATTTTGTCTTCATTCGATTGGATTGTCATCCACTGTGTAGGGACACACGGTTTGCGTGTCCGTAAACGGTATACGATACTTCGGCACGTCTTCCAAGCGGAATGTCATTCTGATTTATAACAGAACAGGCAAAATTATTATAAGCATAAAGAACTTTTAAACTATTCAATTCAAACAACTATGCTAACCAGCAATTCATTCACGTTCAGGTCTGTACTGTTCGCCCTGTTGGCTTTTCTGACCGTCGGCTTCACTGCATGCTCCGACGAGGAAGATGTCTCCGGGGGTGGCAGTTACGATCCAGGTAAGTCTGTCACGATTACAGACTTCATACCAAAAGAGGGTGGTGTAGGGCAGAAGCTTGTTGTCTACGGCGACAACTTCGGCAACGACACCTCGAAAGTAAAAGTCACGATAGGCGGCAAACGTGCCGTGCTTATCAACGTGAAAAATAACGGACTCTACTGCTTTGTGCCGGAAAAGGCATTCTCCGGCGAAATTGAAGTGGCAGTGGGCGATTCTACCCTTGGCGTACAGACAGCCAAGGCAGCCGAAAAATTCAATTATCAGCGCAAGGAGGTCGTGAGCACACTTTGCGGTTACCGCAACCAGTTTGACGACCAAGGGTGGCATACCGGCCCATTCGAAACTTGCAGCGGATTTGCCGCTTTCGGATGTATGAAGTACGACCCCCTCTATCCTGAACGTCTTTATGTAGTCTACGACAACGGCAGTCCCGGCGTACAGCTGATTGACTTCAAGAAACGTTATGTTTCAGACACTTTCTCCAAATCAAAATTCGAAGACAAGCGTCTGCGCAGTCTCGACTTCACCCTCGACGGCAAGTACATGATTATCGCCACCGACCGTGACGACCGTGGACTGGAAAGTCCGAGCGTATGGATTGTTAAGCGCAACGACGACGGAACATTCAACGAGAATTCGTCGGCTCAAGTTATCGGTGCTTATAAACAGTGTAACGGAGCTTCAATCCATCCCGTCAACGGCGAGCTGTACTTCAATTCGTACGAGAACGGCCAGGTGTTCCGCCTCGACTTACAGAAGTATTTCGATACCATCAATGCCGGAGGTTCATGGAATCCCAACGTGACGTCTAATTCGGCTTTCGAACAGCTGTTCACCATTCAGGACATCAACTGGGAATTCCAGATAGACATACATCCCACAGGCAAGTATGCCTACATTGTGGTGATCAACCAGCACTACATTCTCCGCACCGACTACGACGAGGTGAACAAGCGGTTCGCTCCTCCGTACGTTGTGGCAGGACAGATGAAGACATCCGGATGGGCTGACGGTGTCGGCACATCGGCCAGACTGGCCACTCCCTATCAGGGCGTGTTCGTGAAGAACCCCGAATACGAGGCCGAAGGCAAGAGTGACGTTTACGACTTCTACTTTGCCGAACAGGCCAACCACGACGTACGTCGCCTCACACCCGAAGGCATTGTCACTACGTTTGCCGGACGTGGCAGCCGTACTTCGGCAGCCGACAACAACATCTGGGGAACCGACAACGGCGACCTAAGAGAGGTGGCTCGTTTCCGTGATCCGACCGGTATAGCCTACAACGAGGCCGAAGACAAGTTCTATGTTCTCGACTCGGTGGGACGCACCATACGCGAGATAGGTCTTGAAGAAGACGACTCGGAACAGAGCGAAGAAGAGAAAACTCCCGATTCGGAGGGCGAAAACGAAAATGCAGAACCGGCTGACGCTAACCAATAAGTAACAATTTATGAAAAAGTCATTATTAATGCTGATAATGCTGCTGTGTGTCACCTTAGGCGCAGTAGCCCAGGAGATGCTGACCGTCAGCGGTACTGTCAGAGACGGTTCGGGAGAACCTATCATCGGTGCCAACGTCAGCGTAAAGGATGCCAAAGGACTTGGAGCAATCACCAATGCCGACGGTTTCTACACCATCAAGGTGAAACAATACCAGACACTGGTGTTCACATATATAGGATTTAATCCTGTCGAAATTCTTGTCAAAGGCGACAAGACAAGGATTGACGTGAAGATGGCCGACGAGAAAGTCAATGCCGTCGACGAAGTTGTCGTGACCGGTATGGGCGTGCAGAAGAAACTCACCGTTACCGGTGCTGTCACCAACGTGAACATGGGCGACCTGAAACACTACACCTCGTCAAACCTTTCAAACACTCTGGCCGGTAACGTTCCGGGCGTGCTCGCTTTCCAGTCGTCAGGACAACCAGGTAAGAACCAGTCGGAATTTTGGATTCGAGGTATCTCCACGTTCGGAGCAAGCTCCAAGGCGTATATTCTGGTCGACGGTTTCGAACGTGACAATCTCGACGAACTCAACATCGAGGATATCGAGTCGTTCACCGTACTGAAAGACGCTTCGGCTACGGCCATCTACGGTTCGAAGGGTGCAAACGGCGTTGTGCTCATTACCACCAAGCGCGGTAAGGCCGGAAAGATAAACGTGAACGGTAAGTTTGAAGCCTCTTACAATACCCGTACTAAGACTCCTGAGTTTGTTGACGGTGTCACATACGCCAACCTTATGAACGAAGCCCGCCAGACTCGTAATATGGGTATAGCTTATTCGCCTGAGGAAATAGAGCTTATACGTAACGGATTGGATCCCGACTTCTATCCGAATGTCGATTGGAAGGACCTTCTGCTCAAAGACGGGGCGTTCAGCTATCGTGCAAACGTCAACCTCAGCGGTGGCGGTAACACTTCGCGCTATTACGCTTCTATCTCATACGTCGAGGATCAGGGTATGTACAAGACCGACAAGACCCTCCGCGAAAAGTACGACACCAACGCCAACTACAAACGCTGGAACTACCGTCTGAACGTCGACATCGACATCACTCCTACCACGGTGCTGAAGCTCGGTGTGTCGGGCGACCTGAACAAGCGCAACTCGCCGGGACTGGGCGACGGCACTGTCTGGGGACAGCTATTCGGCTACAATGCCATACTTTCGCCTGTGATGTATTCGAACGGCTATGTACCGATGATCAATATAGGTCGCGACACTAACCATGTCAACCCATGGGTTTCGGCAACGCAGACCGGATATAACGAGGAATGGACAAACAACCTCTACTCTAACGCTTCGCTCGAACAGAAACTCGACTTCGTCACTCCAGGACTGATGCTTACTGCACGTTTCGGTTACGACACGTACAACTTCAACAAGATAAGCCATACACGTTATCCCGACATGTACCATGCCAACGGACGCGATGCCAACGGCAATATAATCTGGGACAAGATATGGAATGCTTCGGACATGACACAGAGTTCGAGCAACGAAGGTTCGCGCCGCGAGTTCCTCGAACTGCTGCTCAACTATCACCGTTCGTTCCTCAAGGTGCACAACGTGGGCGCAAACCTGCGTTTCACACAGGATACATACATCCAGACCCAGAACCTCGGCGACGACATCAAGAATTCGGTATCGCGTAAGAACATGGCTCTGGCCGGACAGCTTACTTATAACTATGCCAACCGTTACTTCGTAGACTGGAACTTCGGTTACAACGGAACAGAGAACTTCGCAGACGGCCACCGTTGGGGCTTCTTCCCTGCATGGTCACTGGCGTGGAACGTGGCTGAAGAACCTTTCATTCAGAAACGTGCTCCGTGGCTAAACATGTTCAAAATACGTTTCTCTCACGGTAAGGTCGGAAACGACGTGCTCATGGATGGCAGCAACAGGGTGCGCTTCCCGTACTTGTATTCTTTAGGCTATGTCACGGGTACTCAATACAATTTCGGAACCGCAGCTTACGGAAATGCTTTTCAGGGAATCCATTACACGCAGCTTGCCTCTAACGGTGTGACATGGGAAGTGTCGCGCAAGACCGACCTCGGCGTCGACATCGTGTTGTTCAACAACAAATTCTCTCTTACCGCCGACTACTTCTATGAGAAGCGTTCGGGCATGTACCAGAGACGTAACTTCATCCCTGCCATGGCAGGATTTGAAAGTGCTCCGTGGGCAAACGTGGGTGTTTCGGAAATAAAGGGTATGGACGGCAACTTCGCATACACTGACCAGTTCGGCGACTTCAACGTCACCGTGCGTGGTAATGTCACATACAGCCGTGGCAAGGTGCTCGAATATGACGAGCAGAACAGTGCTTACCCATACCAGTACACCCGTGGCTACCGCATCAACCAGGAAAAGGGACTCATAGCTCTCGGACTGTTCAAGGACTATGACGACATACGCAACAGCCCGCAGCAGAACTTCGGTACAGTGCAGCCTGGCGACATCAAGTATAAGGATGTGAACGGTGACGGCGTGGTTGACGGAGGCGACGTTGTAGGCATAGGCTCAACTGCCAAGCCAAACCTCATCTATGGTATGGGCTTTTCGGTGAAATGGAAGAATTTTGACGTGAACCTGCACTTCCAGGGCGCGGGCAAGACAACTTTCCCGATAGAAGGTAAGTGTGTATTCGCCTTCCGCGAGAACCAGTGGGGTAATGTGTTCAAGGGTATGCTCGACGACCGCTGGATTTCGCGCGATATCTCCGGAACCGCCGCAACCGAGAATCCGAACGCATCATATCCGCGTCTGACCTATGGCGTGAACAGCAACAACGAGCAGCGTTCAACCTTCTGGCTCCGTGACGGCAGCTATCTGCGTCTGAAGAACCTCGACATCGGTTACGAACTGCCAAAGTCGATTGTCAACCGTATCCACTTCAACTCGGTTCGTTTCTACATCACAGGTACAAACCTGCTGACATGGTCTAAGTTTGACACATGGGATCCGGAAACATTGCAGACACGCGGTGAGGACTATCCTATCACCAAATCAGTGACTCTGGGCGTACAAGTAAATCTGTAAAATGCAGCAAAAATGAAAAAGAAACTATCTATATTCATGTTGTCGGTTCTGTGTGCAGGGACTTTCACCTCGTGTGTCGACCTCGACTCCGACAAATATTTTGAAGACCGAAAGACTTTAGAGGTGGTCTTCACCAGTAAGCAGCAGTCGCTCGAATGGCTGGCATACGCATATCGTTTCCTCAAATATGAGAACGTTGACGTAGGTTCGAAGGGCAATGGCTTCTACAACAGTTTTGACGACTGTATGTACT
>CALBJK010000259.1 GCA_937892695.1 uncultured Prevotella sp. | reverse complement strand
TTTTATCGTCTAAATACAATTCCAATAAAAATTCCGGCATTACGAGAACGAGGCGAAGATATAATCTTGCTTTTCAGATTATTCACTCTCCAAATGTCTGAAAAGTACAAGATGCCAAAGATAACGCTTACTGATGATGCCAAAGCATTGATGATGAAATACAAATGGCCAGGTAATGTGCGCCAGCTGAAGAACATCACCGAGCAAATGTCAATCCTCAGTCCAAAGCGTGAAGTAGATGGCGGTATTCTCCGGCAGTTCATTCCTGACGACCAAGAAAGCACTCAGCTCACAACAGTCACGAACTTCACAGGGGAACATTCGTATGAGAAAGAACGTGACATTCTCTACAAAATACTTTACGAATTAAAAGGAAGTGTCAGCGATTTGAGACGTGAAGTAGACTCGCTACGTAAACGTATCGAAGAAGATAACAGTCTTGATGCTATTACATCCTACACCAAGAATCTTCCTGCACCGGCACAGAAAACGGCAATAAGATCATACATTCCACAGGAAGAATTCAAAAATGCTGAAGATGTCGAGGCTGAAGAAATAAAAGATGGTGACTCCAATTTCAACCTTGACAATATTGTTAAACAAAGAGTGGAAAAGGCACTCGAACGCAATGGCGGAAACAGGAAAAAGGCAGCACAGGAGTTAGGAATTTCCGACCGAACCCTATATCGCCGTATAAGGCAATACGGAATATGAAAAATCTGCATAAGCTTGATTTTACCCAAATGAGAGGAAACTACAAAAAAGTGAAATTGCTGAACCATACAAAACTTATAATCAGAATTTTTTGTCAGATTGTAATTTTCGGTACATTGCTGCCACTTCTTGCATGCTCAGTATCGTACAAATTCAATGGCGCAAGCATTGACTACACGAAGACAAAGACCATTCAGATTTCAGACTTTCCTATACGATCAAGCTACGTTTGGGGGCCTATGGGACCTATGTTCAACAATAGCCTCAAAGACAAGTTCGCCAATCATACGCGTCTCATACAGGTGAAACGCAACGGCGACTTGAAGATTGAAGGCGAAATTACCCAATACTCACAACGCAACAAGTCGGTTTCTAGCGACGGCCATGCTGCACAGACAGAACTGTCGATGACTGTGAATGTCCGATTTACAAATAATGCAAACCACGCAGAGGATTTCGAACAACAATTCACTGCCACTTCATCATACGAAAACACCCAAAGCCTGAATTCCGTCCAGGAACAACTAGTCACACAGATGGTAGACGACATAACCGACCAGATTTTCAACGCAACCGTTGCCAACTGGTGACACATCACCAAAAGTAAAGATAACAATGGATTTGACGCGACTGATTAAACATCCCGAACTGCTGAACAAGGAGACTCTATACGAGCTGCGAAGCATCACCGCGCTTTATCCTTACTACCAGACAGCCCGTTTGCTGATGCTGCGCAATCTGTACTTGCTTCACGACACTTCTTTTGATGAAGAACTGCGTCGGGCAGCCATCTATATGACAGACCTTAATGTCATTTTCAATCTTGTAGAAGCTGCACATTATAATATAGAACGACGCACACAGACAGAAACGCAATCTCAACCTGATGGCACAAAAGGTGACAGAACCAATACGCTCATCGACTCATTCCTAAATTCGATACCCATCGAACAAGAACAAGAAAAAGACAGCAACATAAAGGAAGAGCAGCGTCCACGTAAACGTAAGCCAACTCCGGCCGACGCAACCGTCGACTACATCAAATATATGCTCGAGACCGAAGAGGAAGGAGACGAAAACACTGAGACACCAAAGCTGAAAGGACAAAGCCTCATCGACAACTACCTCACTAAAGACGGTGGAAAGATAGTACTGCAAGACAAACCGGAATATCTGCCCCCAGAAACTGCACCTGAAGACAAAAAAGACATTGACGAAGGATATTTCACCGAGACTTTGGCCAAAATTTACATAAAACAAGGTAAATATGCAAAGGCTCTTGAAATTATTCAACGTTTAAATTTGAATTATCCAAAAAAAAATGCTTACTTTGCAGACCAAATAAGATTTTTGAAGAAATTAATAGCAAACAACAATAATAACAAACAAATAAAATGATTTACACATTATTCGTAATTCTGATTGTACTGGCATCATTGCTGATGATTGGCATTGTACTGATACAGGAATCAAAAGGAGGAGGATTGGCATCAAACTTTTCTTCCTCAAACTCTATTATGGGAGTGCGCAAAACTACTGACGTAGTAGAGAAAACCACTTGGGGACTTGCTATCGCAATGGTTGTGTTTAGCGTAATATGCTCATACGTTGCTCCGGTATCTACAGCAGACCAGAGTGTACTTGAGAATTCGGCAACTGAGACACAAACCACCAACCCCATAAATACTCAGGGATTCGGTGCAAGCCAGCAGCAGACACCTGCAACAGGCAACAATGCAACTACTACCGGAAACGGTGCCAAGCAGAGCACTCCTCAGCAAGCGCCACAGCCGGCAAAATAAAAAAAGTACGAAATTTATTTGGCAGTTTCAGATTAAACTCGTATCTTTGCAACCGCTTTCAGATATGAAAGCGACATGGTGGACGTAGTTCAGTTGGTTAGAGCGTCAGATTGTGGTTCTGAATGTCGTGGGTTCGAGTCCCACCTTCCACCCTAAAAACGGAAGCCCCTTGAAGGTTTCCGTTTTTTTTATTGTAGATTAGATCCTTTATAGACTCTGTATAAAGGCTTAGTAGACATTTATTCACAGATATTCTCGAAATAAAAAAGACCATGCAGAGCACAATCCAAAATATTGCAACGCAAGCCGCTCAATTTAAAGGAAAAAACATTAACTTTGCAACGTGATAAGTGCCCATACCGGGGTATGATGTAAGACAAGTATTTCCTTAACTATACAAAGACGACCATAAAACGAGGAAGAACAACCGGCCAATGGACAGAAAAGAAAAAGATTATGATATTAGAAAAGATAGAAGAGCTTCTCAAAGAAGTAAGCAGTCTGAAGGCCAAGAATGCCGAAGACATAGAACAGCTACGTTTGAAATATCTAGGCAAGAAAGGCGAGATAACAGCCTTGATGGCTGATTTCCGCAGCGTACCCGCCGACCAGAAGAAGACTGTAGGCATAAAGATAAACGAGCTTAAACAGCTCACACAGCAAAAGATAAATGAGCTTAAAGAACTGAACCAAGAGGCCGAAGACGAAAACGACGATACCGACCTCACACGTTCGGCCTACCCTATAAAGCTCGGTACACGTCATCCGTTGACAATCGTACGAAACGAAATAATAGAAATATTCCAGCGCATGGGATTCACTCTAGCCAAAGGTCCGGAAATCGACGACGACTTGCACGTGTTCACTAAGCTCAACTTCGCAGCAGACCATCCGGCACGCGACATGCAGGATACGTTCTTTGTAGAAACCAATCCAAACGATGTTACAAAAAACATTATACTCCGATCACATACATCCAACGACCAGAGCCGTATAATGGAACATCAGCAGCCGCCAATACGAGTAATATGCCCAGGTAGAGTCTACCGCAACGAAGCTATATCAGCACGCGCTCATTGCTTCTTCCATCAACTTGAAGGTTTGTACGTCGATAAGGGCGTGTCATTTACCGATCTCAAACAAGTTCTCCTTACATTCGCACGCGAGCTGTTCGGTTCCGACACAAAGATACGGCTGCGCCCGAGCTACTTTCCATTCACAGAACCGAGTGCAGAAATGGACATTTCATGTCACATCTGCGGAGGAAAAGGATGTGCCTTCTGCAAATACACAGGATGGGTGGAGATACTAGGATGCGGAATGGTTGACCCAAATGTCCTCGAAGCCTGCGGCATAGACAGCAAGGTCTACACTGGCTATGCCTTCGGACTGGGTATCGAGCGCATAACCAATCTGAAATATCAAGTTGCCGACCTGCGCATGTTCTCAGAAAACGACGTGCGCTTCCTGCGCGAATTCGAATCGGCATATTAATCAACTGTCACAAACTCAAACAGCCAACAGTTCCGGTCGACTCACATATAAAAGAATCGACCGGACGCTTTGGCTCTATGCTACTATAATCATTGACACAGACAACATTCCATGTGCATGTATTATTATATAATGTTCATCTTGTCAATGCCAGACGGCCATAAGTTCCGCAATACGGATAACAGTGATGTTACTAAGATTCGTGTACAATAATATTTATAATTCATATACGCAAAAGTAAAAAGTCGTAGTTGAAAACGAGCGGAAACCGACGATTCAAAAAACTAAGTCGTCTTACCTGTGTAGCCGCCAAACATTTACAAGTCATTACAGTCATTATGTGAAAACGGTAATGAGACTAAAGAAAGCGTTTTTTTTCTTCATTCTATTGTTGTGTTCCTGCCTGACAGCTGTTGCACAACAAAGCGACTCGCTCATCGTCAGACAGATGCGCAAGGAAGGAATAAAGTTCTCTTCCAACAATTCAGTCACGCTGCTTATGAATGGACATGAAAAGTTTGATGACCTTTTCAAAGCCATACTCCAGGCACGCAGCAGCATACATCTCGAATATTTCAACTTCCGTAATGACTCCATTGCCAAAGAACTTTTCACCCTGCTGGCACATAAGGCAAAGAGCGGAGTGGAGGTCAGAGCCCTCTTTGACGGTTTCGGCAATGCTTCGAACAATCGTCCACTACGCAAAAAACATCTTAAAGACATGCGGCGTAACGGCATCGAAATATATGAGTTCGATCCGATACGCTTTCCGTGGATCAACCACGTGTTCCATCGTGACCACCGCAAGATTGTAGTCATTGACGGACAAATAGCCTACACGGGAGGCATGAATGTGGCCGACTATTACATAAATGGTACCAAACAAGTTGGAGAATGGCGTGACATGCACTGTCGCATAGAAGGAGATGAAGTCAACACTCTCCAGACCATATTTTTGCGTATGTGGGAAAAAGTGACTGGACAAGACATACAAGGAGACAAATACTTCCGGAAACATTCTGTATCTGAACATTTTGAAGGGTTGAAACCGGACACATGCCTATCGGCCGGACATAAGATGGTTGGTATTATCAACCGCGAACCACGCACGTCAAATACTATTATCAGACGGTTCTACGAAGACGCGATAAACGATGCCGAAGACAGTATAAAGATTGTAAATCCGTACTTTACCCTTAACCACAAGCTGAAGAAAGCTCTTCACAATGCAGTAAAACGTGGGGTCAAAGTAGAAATAATGGTGTCAGCCCATAGCGACATACCGCTTACGCCAGACTGCGTGTTTTACAACGTGCACAAGCTGATGAAGCGCGGAGCCGACATTTTCATATATGAGCCGGGATTCCACCACACTAAAATAATAATGGTAGACGGCAAGTTCTGCACCGTAGGAAGCGCCAACCTAAACTCTCGCAGTCTCAACTTCGACTATGAGGAAAACGCAGTAATTATAGACAAATGCA
Organism: uncultured Prevotella sp.; assembly: GCA_937892695.1. GTDB lineage: Bacteria > Bacteroidota > Bacteroidia > Bacteroidales > Bacteroidaceae > Prevotella. Next base: position 26,099 of record CALBJK010000259.1, on the reverse strand, counting down.
CCACAAAGGAGCTAAGTGACATGTTTGAAAGGGACAAGTCGAAGAGCTTCCGTCTCACCCCACAGACGTGGAAAACATTCCGTACCCCATGGCAAAAGTTTGTAGGATGGTTTGCTCATCTGCTGACACCTTTCTTGTAACCCGGACCAAGGGTACGCGCACAAGACAATAATGGAATTCCGATACTTCGAGTAATGCATGAATATTCTGTATTAACTATATTTCAAGCTTTTTGTTCGCCAAATCCAAGTATTATGAGTAATTTTGCATTACATTTAAATGTAAATTAACAGTTAATTTATTTCATATATGCTTACACTCAAACTCATCAGCGAGCAAACTGAACATGTAATAAAAGGCTTGAAGAAAAAGCACTTTGAAGGTGCTGAAGAAGCCATACACAAGGTTCTGGAAATTGACAAGTGCCGCCGCGAGACACAGCAGAAACTTGACAACAATCTGTCTGAAGCCAAAAAGTTGTCTGCCCAGATAGGACAACTCATGAAAAAAGGCAAGAAAGACGAAGCCGAAAGTGTGAAGAACAACGTGGCTGCTCTCAAGGAAACAAACAAAGAACTTGAGAAAGAAAAAGCAAAAGCAGAAGAAGATTTGAAGAATCTTCTCTATACCATACCTAATGTTCCTAACGACGACGTACCTGAAGGAAAGGATTTCCACGACAATGTAGTTGTGAAGGAAGGTGGCGTTAAACCAGAACTTCCAGCCGATGCACTGTGCCATTGGGACTTATGCAAGAAGTTCAACCTCATCGACTTCGACCTCGGGGTAAAGATTACTGGTGCAGGTTTCCCGATATACATCGGCAAGATGGCACGTTTCCAGAGAGCCCTCGAAGCCTTCTTCCTCGAAGAGGCACGTAAAAGCGGATACCTCGAAGTACAGCCGCCGTACGTTGTCAACGAAGCTTCGGGATACGGAACTGGTCAGCTGCCCGACAAGGAAGCCCAGATGTATCATTGCAATCTGGACAACTTGTACTTGATTCCTACGGCCGAAGTACCAGTGACAAACATATTCCGTGATGAAATTCTTGACGAAAAAGACTTACCTATCAAGCGTTGCGCTTATTCGGCCTGCTTCCGGCGCGAAGCTGGATCATACGGAAAAGATGTCCGTGGACTGAACCGTCTTCATCAGTTTGACAAAGTAGAACTGGTAAGGATAGACAAACCTGAACATTCTTACAAGTCATTGGACGAAATGCTCGCCCATGTAGAAGGTCTTTGCCAGAAGTTGGAACTGCCTTACCATATTCTACGCCTGTGCGGAGGCGACATGAGCTTCACATCAGCCATCTGCTACGACTTCGAGGTATGGAGTGCAGCACAAAAACGTTGGCTCGAAGTTTCGTCCGTATCCAACTTTGAAAGCTATCAGGCCAACCGTCTGCACTGCCGTTATCGCGATGCAAAGACAAAGAAGATAGAACTGTGCCACACACTCAACGGATCAGCACTGGCTCTGCCACGCATAGTAGCAGCCATCTTGGAAGACCATCAGACACCCGAAGGTATACGTGTGCCGAAAGCACTCGTTCCTTACTGTGGATTCGAAATGCTCGACGACAAGAACTTCTAAGAAAATATGAAATAAAAGTTCACAATCGCTGACTCCAAAATTGGCGTATAAAGACGTACCAGTCAGAATGCTACATAGAAGTTATGCGATGGACTTCATAAATACAAAAGCCGAGAATCGGAAATCGTCAACCAAAATGCTCTAAAGGAACAAGAACCGACATACAAAGCCGATTCTATACAATAGCGATTTTCAATTCCCGGTTTTTTGTTTTCAATACCCAAAAACCTTTGGTCTGATAACATTCAATCAAAAAACAAGCCTTGCGTCCTTGCTGCAGAAAAAGCACGAATCTAAATCAATTTCGTATGTCTAATGTACATGATGCTCGCGCAAATTGGCTTATATAGAAATTGAGTATGCAAGAGCCATTCTATAAAACCGTTTATTGATAACCAAAACATTATGAACAAAATATTAAGAAAAGAACAATTTTCCGAAAAGGTTTTCCTTTTCGAGATTAAAGCACCGCTAATAGCCAAAAGCCGAAAAGCAGGAAACTTTATTATTGTCAGAGTTGACAGCAATGGCGAACGCATACCGCTGACTATCGCAGATGCCGACACCACTCGCGGAACAATAACCATTGTTGTACAGAACGTTGGACTGTCGTCGCGCAAGCTGTGTTCGCTCAATGCAGGCGAAACGCTGGCAGATGTAGTAGGTCCGCTAGGCAATCCTACCCACATCGAAAACTACGGCACAGTAGTGTGCGCCGGTGGAGGTGTCGGTGTGGCACCGATGTTGCCTATAATGAAAGCCCTAAAAGCTGCAGGCAACCGCGTACTCGCCGTCATAGCCGGACGCAGCAAAGACCTGATTATTCTCGAAGATGAAGTCAGACGCAGTTCGGACGAACTTATCGTGATGACCGACGACGGTTCATACGGCGAGAAAGGAGTTGTCACCATAGGCATAGAGAAATATTTCAATGCCGAACATGTCAACAAAATGTTTGCCATCGGACCGGCCATAATGATGAAATTCTGCTGCAAGCTAGCTGCCCAATACAACGTACCATCTGTCGTTTCTCTAAATACCATCATGGTAGACGGTACTGGAATGTGTGGTGCCTGCCGGTTGACTATAGGAGGAAAGACCAGATTTGTGTGCATCGACGGTCCTGAGTTTGACGGTGCGGCCGTAGACTGGGACGAGATGTTGAAACGTATGCGCACATTCAAGCCAGAAGAGACCGAGGACATGGTTAATTATGAAAAGCACTTTACCCATTCGTCAAAGTCTGATGCAGAAACCATAAATTACGAAAAGAAAGATATAAAAACAGATAACCCGTTCGAAAGCATATCCTCGCTGACCGACAAGAAAAGCCTATGGCGCACAGAACTGCGCAAGACATTGAAACCCAAGGAGCGGATGGCCATACCGCGAGTCGTCATGCCAGAACTCGCCCCCGACTACCGCTCACATGTATGCAACGAGGAAGTGAACAAGGGACTGACCGTGGACATGGCCGTGGAAGAAGCCAAACGCTGCCTTGACTGCCCCAAACCTGCATGTGTAGAAGGTTGTCCTGTAGGCATAGACATTCCATCATTCATAAAGAACATCGAACGCAACCACTTCATTGATGCAGCCAGAGTACTGAAACAGACATCTGCCCTTCCGGCTGTTTGCGGACGTGTATGCCCACAAGAAAAGCAATGTGAAAGCCGCTGCATACATCTAAAGACCGGCGGCAAGGCTGTCGCAATAGGCTATCTGGAACGTTTCGCAGCCGACTACGAACGTGAGAGCGGCAACATTTCTGAACCTGAAATGAAACCTAAAAACAATATCAAAATAGCTGTCGTAGGATCCGGCCCATCCGGACTCAGTTTCGCCGGAGAAATGGCGAAAGACGGTTACGAGGTACATGTGTTCGAAGCACTTCACGAACTTGGCGGAGTTCTCAAATACGGTATACCCGAATTCCGTCTTCCCAACAAGATTGTCGATGTCGAGATAGAAAATCTCAAGCGCATGGGTGTCAGTTTCATAACCGACTGCATTGTCGGCAAAACCATATCGACAGACGATCTGAAACATGAAGGCTACAAAGGTATCTTTATAGGTTCTGGAGCCGGACTGCCAAACTTTATGGGTATTCCGGGCGAAAATGCCATAAACATAATGTCGTCCAACGAATACCTCACTCGTGTCAATCTAATGGATGCGGCCTCGCCCACTTCAGACACGCCGATAAATAAAGGTCACAATGTCGTTGTCGTAGGAGGAGGCAATACGGCCATGGACTCTTGCCGAACAGCAAGACGTCTGGGAGGAAACGTCACGATAGTTTACCGTAGGTCGGAAGCGGAAATGCCAGCCCGGCTCGAAGAAGTGAAACACGCAAAGGAAGAAGGTATAAAATTCCTCACACTCTATAATCCGATTGAATATATTGCCGACGAAAAAGGAGCCGTTTGTCAAGTTGTATTACAGCAAATGACTTTAGGAGAACCCGACTCAAGCGGACGATGTCGCCCCGAACCAATACCCGGAGCCTTAAAAAAAATCGATGCCGACCAAGTGATTGTCGCAGTAGGAGTATCACCCAATCCTCTCGTACCTAAATCGGTAAGAGGTCTGCGTCTCGGACGTAAAAACACCATTGAGGTAGACGAAGACATGCGCAGCTCCGAGCCGTCAATTTATGCCGGAGGCGATATTGTGCGAGGAGGAGCTACCGTCATACTCGCTATGGGTGACGGACGACGCGCCGCCCATAGTATGGCGAGATATCTTCAGCAATAATAAATAAAGCCCCTAATCAGTCTACAGTGACCGATTAGGGGTTTTACCTTTTACAGATATCGCGAATACCTATTTCCGTCTGAGTTCTGGCACAACAGCAAAGTATTCGACAGGCTCGTCTGTTAAATTCTCCATATAATGAGAATGTCCGCGTGGACAATAATGAACCTCACCGGGAACAGCCGTTTCAACCTTGTCGTCATAATGGAATGTGGGATGACCTTTCAATACAAAAATTATCTCACAATTCTGTTCATGCACATGAAGCCCCGTCGAGGCACCAGGAGTGAGGACATGACGCATGATTTTACAGTCGTCATCAAAATAGTTGTGTGCGAGAAGCAATCCTTTGCCTCCCTTGAAACCTTCAATAGGGGTCTCTTCTATTTTGTCAAAATTTATAATCATAATGCCTTTGTTTTATTTTAGTTTTCTATAAAGATCGGCAAGTGACAAGCGTGGCACACCCTTGCGAACCAATACTTCCAAGTCGCGTCTGGCCTCCTCTTTGCGTTTGAGAAGGATATTAATATCTGCACGGTTAAGCAGATAGTCTGTATTGTCAGGAGCAAGGGCAATAGCTTTCGAATAGTCATATTGGGCAAGTTCTAACATTCCACGTTCTTTTTCTATACCACCACGCGCAGCGTATGCCGTCGCGCTGTCAGGATATTGGCTGACAAGACTGTTGATTTGATCCATAGCCTCGGTGTAGTGGCTGTCTTTTTGGTTGAGGAGTGCAAGACCGAGCTGAGCCTCAAAATGGCCGGGCACTATCGAAAGAAGATTCTCGTAATCGAGCCGTGCGAAATTATAACGGCCTTGCCGTTCATTCACATACGCCCGATAGAACAGTGCAGCCACATTCTTGGGATTTCTACGCAGTATGTAATCATACTCATCTCGGGCATACTGCCACTGTTCGAGCATGATGTTCCACCCCGCTTTCTTCAGCCTCAGGTCCGTAGAGTCGGGATAGAATGACAATGTCTCAACAGCCTTTGCAAGACTGTCTCGAAGAACCTTGCCCGATTGCGCCGAAGCTGAAAGGGCAACAGCGCAAAAAGCAATCGCGAGAAAAACCTTTCTCATACAATCCACAATCTTATTCGCCTAGCCCGACATGCTGAGGAAGATGGAATTCATACGATTTGTCGAATACCTGTCCCACCTTATTAATCTCAAGGAAAGTCGTTCCTCCGTTGTCTCCTATGCTTCCGCTTAGGTAAGCGATGTTGTCATCTGGCGTAATATAACCTTTCTGGCGCAACATACGCAGAGCGGCAATAAACATGTATTCCGGGGCAATACGGTCTTTCTGATAAATTGGAGTGACTCCGAAACTCAGATTCAGCCAACGCTGTGTCTTTTCCTTATAGCAGATGGCAAGAATAGGTGTCGGGCCACGGAATGCCGACAGATTGCGTGCTGTTTCTCCAGACTCGCTGTCGGTGATGATGCCGGCAACGCCAAGACGGCGCGTGGCATCGATGGCTGCATGAGCGAGAAACTCGCGTTGCGTGCAGTTTTCATTCATCGGAATCTCTACATTCTCAAGATTGCAACGGTCTTTCTCGGCCTGTTCTGCAACAGCAGCCATTGTCTTTACAGCTTCCAACGGATACTTTCCGCTTGCCGTCTCTCCACTCAGCATAAGAGCATCTGTGTTCGAATATATGGCATTGGCAATGTCCGTCACCTCGGCGCGGGTAGGACGTGGGTTGTTTATCATTGTGTGCAGCATTTGCGTGGCAACAATTACAGGCTTCTTCTTCATCACACACTTGCGTATGATCTGACGCTGAATGCCTGGAATTTCTTCAATAGGCACTTCTATGCCGAGATCGCCACGTGCAATCATCACACCGTATGAAGCGTCGATTATTTCGTCGATGTTATCTACACCTTCCTGATTTTCAATCTTTGAAATTATCTTGATATCGCTGTTGTGTTCGTCAAGAATTTTCTGTATTGCCTTAACGTCGTCAGCCGACCTTACAAAAGAATGGGCAATAAAGTCGATGTCTTCGTCTATGGCAAGCAGAATGTTTTTATAGTCCTTCTCCGTAATTGCAGGCAAGTCAATATGCTCTCCCGGTACATTCACGCTTTTATGCGCTCCGAGAACACCGTCGTTCTGTACCTGCGCAACAAGCATCGGTCCAACGTTTTCAATGACTTTCATGTCGAGTTCGCCATCGTCGAAAAGCATGTCGTCACCCACTTTCACGTCTTTGGTAATGTCCGGATATGATACATTGATAATATCGTGCGAGGTATCCATCTCCGGCCTTCCGAAAATCTTCACCATATCGCCCGTCTTGTAGACTATGGGGTCTTCGACGTCAGTGGTACGTATTTCTGGTCCCTTGGTGTCAATCATCAATGCTATATGTGGCGAAACCGAACGCACATTCCTGATTATCTCCCTTATGCCATCCGGTGTGGCATGAGCTGTATTCATTCTTACTACATTCATTCCGGCAAAAAACAATTTCCGGATGAAATCCGCTGAACAACGGCGGTCGCTGATTGAAGCGACTATCTTTGTCTGTTTCATAAATAGCTGTCTTTTATTATCCTAGTGCAAAGGTAATGGAAAAGGATGGAATAAAAAACAAATAACGTTTGTTTTTACAGCCATTCTCAATCCCTCACACACCTTATTAAAATAAAAGAACATACACCTCTGACATCAATATTTACATTGCATATAACCATAACAACAAACAAATACAATTTGTCGTTAACGAGAAGCTAACACAATGAAAAATAGGCACTTCTGTCCACTTTTAACTAAAAAAGTCACGATAAATTTTTGCGAGCCACGAAAAACTCGTACCTTTGCAAACTGATAAAAGAACGGGAATAATAATTAACGATAAAAACAGTACGAATGACTAAAGCAGATATCATTAACAAGATTTCCGTCGACACTGGCATTCAGAAAAAAGATGTGGCCGTGGTCGTCGAAAGTTTCATGGAAACGATAAAGGACAGTTTGTTAGAGAATAAGGAAAATGTATATCTACGCGGTTTCGGCAGTTTCATCATAAAACACAGAGCCGCCAAGACTGCAAGGAACATCCTCAAGAAAACCACAATAAGAATTGAGGCTCACGACCTTCCCAGCTTTAAGCCAGCAAAATGCTTCGTAGAAAAGATGAAAGGATAACTATCCTTCATAAAGAATACCAATAACAGTAACAACAAATAAAATTAAAAAACTATGCCAAACGGAAAGAAGAAAAAAGGACACAAGATGGCGACGCACAAGCGTAAGAAAAGATTAAGGAAGAACAGACACAAGAGCAAGTAAGCATACTGCCGAAAGGCAGCACATACCTTGCTTAAGGGTCAGTTCTGGATGAGGGCGCGTCAGTGCATCCGCCGAGGATAATGGCGCGCCCTCATATTGTATAAGAAAGGCACTTGCGATAATGTGCCAGAACTAATTCAAGCTAAATAAGAAAAGAAATGACCAGCGAAGTAGTAATAGACGTCCAGCAGAAAGAGATTTCGATTGCTTTGTTAGAGGACAAGAGGCTCGTTGAATACCAGAACGAACCGCGTTCGGCTTCTTTTTCTGTCGGAAACATTTACATTGCAAAAGTAAAGAAACTGATGCCCGGACTCAACGCGAGTTTCGTGGATGTCGGTTACGAACGTGACGCCTTTCTCCATTATCTTGACTTAGGCAGCCAATTCAACTCTTATGAAAAATACCTGAAACAGGTACAAAGCGACCGCAAGAAACTATTTCCCTTTTCAAAGGCGACACGTCTGCCCGACCTGAAAAAGGACGGAAGCATACAGAACACACTCACCGCAGGACAGGAAGTACTGGTGCAAATCGTAAAAGAACCGATTTCCACAAAAGGGCCACGACTAACAGGCGAGCTGAGCTTTGCAGGGCGATACCTCGTGCTCATACCTTTCGGCGACAAAGTGTCGGTTTCTTCCAAGATAAAAAGCGGTGAAGAACGGGCACGTCTCAAACAGCTCATCAACAGCATTAAACCGAAAAACTGCGGCGTAATTGTCAGAACCGTAGCTGAAGGCAAACGGGTAGCCGAACTCGACAACGAACTCAAAATTCTTACCAAACGATGGGAAGACGCACTCATAAAGGTGCAGAAGACACAAAAACGTCCCCAGCTCATTTTCGAAGAAACAGGAAGAGCCGTTGCCATGCTTAGAGACTTGTTCAACCCCACTTACGAAAACATCTACGTCAACGACGAGAACGTTTTCAAAGAAGTGAAACACTACGTGTCGCTCATCGCTCCAGACAAAGTACATATCGTGAAATTGTACACCGGGACGGTACCTATTTTCGACAATTTCAATATCACCAAACAGATAAAGTCGAGCTTCGGCAAGACCGTCAACTATAAACACGGAGCCTACCTTATCATAGAGCATACCGAAGCCCTCCACGTAGTCGACGTGAACAGCGGCAACCGTCTCAGAGCCGAAAACGGACAGGAAGGCAACGCCCTCGACGTAAACCTCGGAGCAGCCGACGAACTGGCCAGACAGCTACGGTTGCGCGACATGGGCGGTATCATCGTAGTCGACTTTATCGACATGAATCTCGCCGAAGACCGTCAGATGCTCTACGAACGCATGTGCAAGAACATGCAGAAAGATAGGGCACGACACAACATACTTCCCCTCAGCAAGTTCGGACTGATGCAGATAACGCGTCAGCGCGTACGCCCGGCTATGGACGTAAACGTAGACGAGACATGCCCGACATGTTTCGGAAAGGGAAAGATAAAGTCAAGCTTCCTCTTCACCGACCAGCTTGAGAGAAAAATCGACCATTTGGTCAACAGCATAGGAGTAAAGACATTCTACCTGCACGTGCATCCGTACGTAGCCGCCTACATCAATCAAGGATTGATTTCGCTCAAACGCAAATGGCAGATGAAGTACGGATTCGGCGTACACATTGTTCCGTCACAGAAATTGGCTTTCTTGCAGTACGAGTTTTATGACAGCAAGAAACAATTCATAGATATGAAGGAAGAAATAGAAACAAAATGAGAGTAATGGCCAGTCTCGTAAAGAGCCTGTCTGTTCTTTACCACCGTGATTAACGACCACCATCCATCACAAGACATAAGGAAGAGAGTGTATCAGAACAAAATGTTCAAGATTACGGCACTCCCTTCCTTTTATTTCATTCATTCCAAAGGAAATAAGTTATTGTTATCCATCCTGTAGCAACCTTAATTTTGTTATAACGCGGACAATCATTATTCTTACTAGAAATCGTATATTCATAAGTGCTTTTCTTAGGAATCTTAGTATTTTTTTAATATTCTCCTTATATGTGTCATAAATAAAAAATGCTACGATTCACTAAGCCTATGGCAAAGAAAAAGAATACGACAAAGAAGAAAGAGGCCTACCCACTCAATCTTGAATCCATATTGTTCAACTGCCGCGACTATCTCCATGGCAGAGCATCGCTCAACGAAAAGCGCGCGTGATACTTACGCTTGTGTTCATTCGTTTTATCGGCGAAAAGTTTGACAATGCACATGCGTGATGTTCAATATTTTGAGAACAGACCGTAAAGTTGGTTCGCCTTACCATCAACGACAAATCGCAAGACACTAGCCAAAAAGGTTAAAGAGTTAATTGACACAAAATCGTGCTTCGCTGACTGGCTGTCAGACAAAAATGCCCGTGCCGACCTCAATTAGGAACTGTAGTTCTTACTTGATGAAAACGGGTACCACAAGAATACAATGACGATGTTTTCAACCAAGTTCTTGACCAAGTGGAGAATCATAAGGAACATAAATCGGCTCAACGTCTATATAATGTTGGTACAGACAATTATTCGTCTATGGCTGCAGAACCTAAACAACGCCAACTCAGATTACAGTAATCGGTCATTACCTTTTTCATTCGTTTTGATTTTAGTTTTCGGACGCACGAGCCGTGCTTCCTACTCGAAATGCCGTCGCACAACGGCATTTTTTACAATGAGTATGTCCAATAACCAATTTGGGCCTAAAATGCTTGAAACAGTTAGTCGCTTTCAATCTGTAACCATCCAAAAAGCCGTTTTTGAGTAAAAATTATTGATAAAAAGAAATCGCAAAATAGAGGTTAATAAATGTGAACGCTGTCGTTCTTTCACATATATAAGACCTCTATTTTCTAAAACGAACCCTTTCAAGATGCGAAAGGTTTTGTTTTATAGTCTAATGTAAGTAGCCGTTTTGAGAAGCATACTTTCGTTATCATCCATCGTAGGTAGAGAGTCTTCACTTCACCTTTTTAAGCTCCGTGTACAGCCGTTGTACGGGTAGTCCCATGACATTATAGAACGAACCGTCTATGCTCTCCACACCGATGCAGCCAATCCATTCCTGGATGCCGTAGGCTCCGGCCTTGTCAAATGGCTTGTAATGCTCTATGTAATAAGATATTTCCTCATCGGTGAGCTTTGCGAAGGTCACTCTCGTAACGGCAGCAAAAGTGTTCTGCACCTGTTTGGTGGTGATGGTCATGCCCGTAATCACTTCGTGGGTATGACCAGAAAGGGCGTGTAACATTTCAGAAGCCTCACTGGCCGAATGAGGTTTGCCGAAGATACGTCCGTCCAGATGTACCACAGTGTCGGCTGTGAGCAGCAGCTCGTTGTCGTCCAACTCGTATGCAGCAGCCTTCTCCCGAGAGATGTACTGCGGCACTTCCACGCCGGGAAGCGCCTTAGGGTAATTCTCCTTGACATAGGGCAACACTTTTACCTCAAAATCAACACCCAACAGCTTGAGCAACTCCTGACGGCGCGGCGACTTAGAAGCCAACACGACATGATAATTCTTTATATTCTCCAACATTTCACTGCATTATTATTCAGACCATGCGCCACAAAAGGCGCAACCATGTGCAAAGGTACAAATTTTTCCCAGTAACAGGCCATAACGGCATGACAGAAGAACACGAGACACGTCAATAATATATTTGAGCCTAAAAAAAACTTTCAACATTACCCTGTATCATAATAATGTTGTAATTTTGCAGCGATTAAGGATAAATACTAATTTGTTATGGTTAAAATCACATTTCCAGACGGCACTGTCCATGAATATGAACAGGGCGTGACTGGGCTTCAAATCGCAGAGAGCATATCACCGGCTCTCGCCCGCGACGTTGTATCTTGCGGAGTCAATGGTGAGACTGTAGAGCTGAACCGCCCCATCAACGAGGATGCCACGGTGGTTCTGTACAAGTTTGATGATGAGGAAGGCAAACATACATTCTGGCACACATCCGCCCATCTGCTTGCAGAAGCTCTCCAGGAACTTTATCCCGGCATACAGTTCGGCTTTGGCCCCGCTGTGGAGAACGGTTTCTTCTACGATGTTATGCCAAAGAAGGGAGACACGATAAGCGAGAACGACTTCCCCAAGATTGAGGAAAAAATGAAGGAACTGGCCAAAAAGAACGAGCCGGTTGTCCGCAAGGAAGTTTCCAAGGCCGAAGCTCTGAAAGAGTTCCGCGCTGCCGGACAGGAATACAAGTGCGAACACATCGAGCAGGATCTTCAGGACGGCACCATCACAACATACACCCAAGGGACATTCACCGACCTCTGCCGTGGTCCTCATCTGCTGAGTACCGGAGCTATTAAGGCAATAAAGATAACAAGCGTAGCCGGAGCATTCTGGCGCGGCGATGCAAAGCGCGAACAGATGACCCGTATCTACGGCATCAGCTTCCCCAAGAAGAAGATGCTCGACGAATATCTCGCCATGCTCGAAGAGGCAAAGAAGCGCGACCACCGCAAGATAGGACGCGAGATGGAGCTGTTCTTCTTCTCCGACCGTGTCGGCAAGGGTCTGCCCATGTGGCTGCCTAAAGGCACAGAGCTGCGTCTGCGTCTGCAGACCATGCTGCGCAAGATTCAGAAGCGTTTCGGCTACAAGGAGGTAATCACCCCGAACATCGGAAGCAAGAACCTCTACATCACCAGCGGCCACTACGCCCACTACGGCAAAGACTCGTTCCAGCCGATACACACTCCAGAGGACGATGAAGAGTATATGCTCAAACCGATGAACTGCCCTCACCACTGTGAAGTGTTCGCATGGAAACCACGTTCGTACAAAGACCTGCCTTTGCGCGTGGCAGAATTTGGAACGGTCTACCGCTACGAGAAGAGCGGCGAGCTTCACGGACTGACTCGTGTACGCTGCTTCACACAGGACGATGCCCACATCTTCCTGCGTCCTGACCAGGTGAAGGACGAGTTCCTGCGTGTGATGGACATCATCCAGACAGTGTTCAAGGTGTTCAACTTCACCGACTTCGAGGCACAGATTTCGCTACGCGACCCCAAGGACAAAGAGAAGTACATGGGTAGCGACGAGGTTTGGGAGAAGTCAGAACAGGCCATCATCGAGGCCTGCAAGGAGAAAGGACTCGACGCCAAGATAGCATACGGCGAGGCTGCATTCTACGGTCCTAAGCTCGACTTCATGGTCAAGGATGCCATCGGCCGCCGCTGGCAGCTGGGCACAATCCAGGTAGACTACAACCTACCCGAACGCTTCAAGCTCGAATATACCGACGAGGACAACATCAAGAAGACTCCTGTGATGATACACCGTGCTCCATTCGGCTCGCTCGAACGCTTCACCGCCGTGCTCATCGAGCACACTGCAGGCCACTTCCCCCTCTGGCTCGCACCCGACCAGGTGGCAATTCTGCCTATTTCTGAGAAGTTCAACGACTATGCAAAGAAGGTGAACAACTACTTCGACAGCGTAGGCGTAAGAGGTACGATAGACGACCGCAACGAGAAGATTGGACGCAAGATTCGTGACAACGAAATCAAGCGTGTGCCTTATATGGTCATCGTCGGCGAGAAAGAGGCTGCCGAAGGCCTCGTCTCTATGCGTAAGCAGGGCGGTGGCGAACAGGCAACAATGAGCATGGAAGAGTTTGCAAAGCGCATCAACGCCGAAGTGGCCGACCAGCTCAAAGTGGCAGACATCTGGCCGAAGAACTGATATTATCGCCATCGATAAGAGAAACAACACTCGCCCTGTCTCGTCGTTTTTTAATAGCAGACGACATAGAGCAAGGATGATATGACAAGCAAGAAGGTCGCATCAAGTCTTCAAAAGATTTGGTGCGGCCTTTTTCATGAAAAAATTGTTCTATTTCGGAACAAATCCTATTTCCTCGTTTTTTTGGTACGGTTCTTTAGTACATTGATTATCAACGAGTTGCAAGAGCAGCAAAATTGTCTTCTGATATGCCGCATTTTATGCTCTGATATGCCGCATATCGGACTCTAATATGCGGCATATCAGAACGCAGAAACTGGCTTATTAGAAAGCATGGAAAAAGATTGTTCTATTTGTCAGTATTTTTACAACGTGAAACATACAGTTGCTCGTCGCCAGACCCAAGCCCATGCATAAAAAAACAAGATTCCAACTACAAACATTAAACGACACTGTCATCACTTCACTCATGGGGTTAATTTAGTGAAAAAGATTTTCTGGCGGACAGATATTCCGTGATTATTTTGTAACTTTACAGCGGTTTAAACCGAATCGGTCATTAACGAACTGACTGATTTTTGCATTTTGAGTGTCTTATTGCACCGAAATCAGAGCCGATATCACTATGGCTAAAAACAGAAGCTATGGCACCGAACAGCAAAAAACAGACCGAAGAGAGCATTCTGATTTAGAAAAAGCCCGACGGCAGATGACCGTGATGACGGCAATGTGCAGACAGTTTTCCTACAGGACCGTACAGCACAAGCCGATTAAGCAAGAAACAAATAAAAAATAATATAAATGCTTTTCAAATGGAAATACCAGCCACCAACCTCGGAAGAAGAACTGGCAGCTAAGGATTTGGGAGAAAAGCTGAGCATCAGTCCCATACTGAGCCGTTTGCTGATCAACCGTGGTATAACCACAGAATCGGCCGCAAAACGTTTTTTTCACCCACAACTGGCAGACCTCATCAATCCGTTCCTTATGAAAGACATGGATATTGCGGTCGACAGGCTCAATGATGCCATGGGAAGAAAGGAACGCATACTGGTGTATGGCGACTATGACGTGGACGGATGTACGGCTGTAGCGCTCGTCTACAAATTCATACAGCAATTCTACTCGAATATTGAATATTACATACCCGACCGCTACGACGAAGGCTACGGAGTGAGCAAAAAAGGTATAGACCACGCCCATGAGGCCGGAGTCAAACTGATTATCATACTCGACTGTGGCATAAAGGCCAATGAAGAAATAGCCTATGCCAAGTCGCTCGGCATCGACTTCATCATCTGCGACCACCATGTGCCAGACGAAGAACTGCCACCGGCCGTCGCAATACTCAACCCCAAGCGAGCAGACGACCCCTACCCTTTCAAACACTTGTGCGGATGTGGAGTGGGATTCAAGCTGATGCAGGCCTTTGCCAAGAATAACGGCATACCCTTCGCCAGACTCATACCCCTGCTCGACTTCTGTGCCGTCAGCATAGCAGCCGACATAGTGCCAGTGACTGACGAGAACCGCATTCTCGCCTTCCACGGGCTGAAGATTCTGAACCAGAACCCCAGCATAGGGCTGAAAGCCATCATAGAAATCTGTGGACTGAACGGAAGAGACATCTCCATGAGCGACATCGTCTTTAAGATAGGACCTAGGATTAACGCATCGGGACGTATAGAGAGCGGACGCGAAAGCGTCGACCTTCTGGTTGAGAAAGACCTGCATACGGCACTGAAGAAGGCACGCCACATAGACGAATACAACGAACAGCGCAAGGACATCGACAAGCAGATGACCGAAGAGGCCAACCAGATTGTAGCACGTCTGGAAAGCCAGCGCCACCAGTCGTCAATCGTACTGTACGACGAGAACTGGAAAAAGGGAGTGATAGGCATAGTAGCGTCAAGGCTGACTGAAATATACTTCCGTCCGACCGTAGTACTCACAAGGGACGGCGACCTGGCCACAGGTTCGGCACGCAGCGTGACCGGATTCGACATATACTCGGCAATAAAAAGCTGCCGCGACATTCTGCTCAATTTCGGCGGCCACACCTATGCCGCCGGACTGACGCTACGGTGGAGCGACATACAGGAGTTCAGACGGAGGTTCCAGAGTTACGTCGACAGCCACATACAGCCCGAACAGACCGAGGCAACACTAAATATCGACGCTGTGATAGATTTCAAAGACATCACCAAACGGCTACACAACGACCTGAAGCGTTTCTCACCGTTCGGACTGTGCAACCCTAAGCCGGTATTCTGCACGGTCGGAGTGTACGATTACGGAACGAGCAAGGTAGTCGGACGCGAGCAGGAACACATAAAGCTCGAACTGGTCGATTCTAAGTCTAGTAATGTTGTCAACGGAATAGCATTCGGACAGAGCGCGTCGGCACGGTACATCAAGTCGAAACGCAGCTTTGACATAGCCTATACCATCGAGGACAACGTGTTCAAGAAAAACATGGTGCAGCTGCAAATAGAAGACATCCACCCTACGGAAGAAGAACCGTCCTAAAACGACAAGACTGTGGCTTACGATAAAGAACTCTATCTCGGAATACTCCGACGTGAATGGGGCTATAAGGACTTCAGGGGCATACAGAGCGAAATAATAGAAAGCATCGCCGATGGACGCGACACACTAGGACTGATGCCTACCGGCGGCGGAAAGTCTATAACCTTCCAAGTTCCGGCATTGGCCAAAGAGGGGGTGTGTATCGTGGTCACGCCCCTCATAGCCCTTATGAAAGACCAAGTAGAGCATCTGCGGCATAGAGGCATAGCAGCGGCAGCCATATATTCGGGTATGACACGGAGAGAAATCATAACGTCTCTCGAAAACTGCATTCTGGGTGACATAAAACTGCTGTACATATCGCCAGAACGCATCGCGTCGGACTTGTTCCAAACAAAACTGAGACGCATCAACGTAAGTTTCATCACTGTAGACGAAGCCCATTGCATAAGCCAGTGGGGGTATGACTTCAGGCCTTCCTATCTGCACATTGCCGACATACGCCGTATGAAGCCACAGGCTCCTGTACTCGCGCTCACGGCAACAGCCACGCCACAGGTGATTGACGACATACAGGAGAAGCTCGGGTTCAGACAAAAGAATGTCTTCAAGATGAGCTTCGAGCGCAAGAATCTTGCATACATAGTGCGCAAGACAGAAGACAAACTCGGACAGACAGTCCACATTCTGTCATGTGTCAAAGGCAGTGCCATAGTGTATGTGCGTAGTCGAAAACGAGCGGCCGAACTTTGCCGCTATCTGGAAGAAAAGAATCAGAACGCCACTTTCTACCATGCAGGACTCGAACACTCGGTAAAGGACGAGCACCAGAAGGCATGGCATGACGACCAAAAAAGAATAATGGTTGCGACCAATGCTTTCGGAATGGGAATAGACAAACCCGACGTGCGTATCGTGATACACTACGACTGTCCAAGCTCCATAGAAGCCTACTTTCAGGAAGCTGGAAGAGCAGGACGCGACGGTGCCAAGGCATATGCCGTACTGCTCTATAACGACAGCGACCAACGCAAGCTTAAAAAACGCATCGCCGATGAATTTCCTGAAAAACAGACAATACGCGACATATATGACCAGCTTGCCTATTTCTATCAAATAGGAATAGGAAGCGGACAGGGACACACTTTCGCTTTCGACATAGACAAGTTCTGTGTAACCTACAGACACTTCCCGATACAAGTAAATTCGGCATTGCGCATACTGCAGCGAGCAGGTTACATAGATTATGACATGGAACCGGATGCCAGTGCACGCCTGATGTTCTTGTTAGAACGTAGCCAGCTTGACCGGCTCAACAATCTTTCACCCAAAGAGGAAGCTGTAGTGACTACTCTTCTGCGCAATTACGGAGGGCTGTTCACCGACTATCAGTACATAGACGAAAGTCTGGTAGCGAGGCTTTCCGGTCTGACGGTGCAGCAGGTCTATCTTATCCTAAGAGGTCTGACCCAGAGACGTATAGCCCATTTCATACCACGTCGGAAAATGCCCTACATCACATACACCGTTGAACGACGTGAAGGGAAAAGTCTGCTCATTCCGAAAGAAGTGTATGAACAACGGCAGAAACAGTTTGTCAAACGTATCGAGTCCGTGATAAACTATGCAAAGAATGACAACGTCTGCCGTAGCCGTCAATTGCTGCGCTATTTCGGCGAGACAGAATCGGAAGACTGCGGACAGTGCGACGTATGCATTGAGCATAATGGTAAAGATCCGGAAACGGAAAAAACAGACGAAGCAAAAGCCAAGATTTGTAAACTGTTGGCAGACCACAAGGAACACCACGTGTCAGAACTCGCTTCGCTCCATATTCCTAAAGCTTATCTCGACAATGCCGTTTCATATCTGATACATGAAGAACTGGTCATGTGCAGAAGCTCATACCTCTTTATAAAAAAATAAACAACCATTCCGGAATGAAGCAATCGATTATGGCTGTTTATTTGAAAATATCGCTTTACTTCAACAAAATTCGGCACGACACCTGCATACTTCTTTCGCTCCGTCAACACCGTCCGTCTCTTTCATAACTCTTACGGAAAAGACACCGTCGCGTTCTTCATCGCAAAAGAAAGAAAGAGTATCGCCGTAATGGGCTTCAGCAATGTATGCTATTTCTAATCTTTTAAGACTGTGGGAGCGATACCAGTCGATGTCCCATAAATCGAGAATATGCTCGATATATTTCACACTGTTGACGTGCCCGTTTATGTCGACATCGCTGTAACAAGCCTTTACAGAACTTGACATGGGAATATCCTTGCCTATTCTGACTCTTGTGAATGGAGCTATAGGACATTGTTTGGTCTTTTCGATGTATTCGTTGATAAGTCCGTCCCGCACATCGAGAATATCGACTGGCTGACGGGTTTCGGTGTCAATCATAGCCCAAATGCTCCGTCCATATCCGAGAACGGTGTCGTCCTTACCAATCACCTTAAAGTCACGGCTTGTGAAATATTTCATCACATCTTCCACCCATGTTTCAATGTTAATATGTTCGTAAGCGCGTGGCATAGAAGACATCTCGATGACAAACCGGGACAATACCCAAGTACGGTGAACAGTACTTAGATAATCCATTCCGTAACCTCGTTCGTTGGAATGGAAGTCGGCTGCATTGAGCAGATGGTTGCCAAGATGCCCCATAAACAGACGATGGGAAAAGTCGCAGTGGAACGGTTCTACAAGAAAGCTGTAACTGCCGGTTTTGCTAAGTATTGCCATAATCTTTAATGTTTTAATGTGGGTCCTAAAATTCGCCTTGCTGTAAAACTGGAGTTTATACGAGTTATTTTTATCAGCTGCTAAGGGAATGATAGGGCTACATACCTAAGCAGATGGCGAAAATAACCGGATAAAACCGATTGACAGCAAAAAGAAGAAAGGACTCACTCCTGTTAATACTCTGTGGGAATTTATAGTACCCACCTTAATCTGAAAGGCTACAAAGAACAAACATGGCCGTATGCAATCAGCTTGGACAGTTTTGCAGCTTTCTCACCACAAAGTTAAGCAAAATAGGCGGTATGAGAAACAAAAATAAGCCTTTTAAACACCTATATCAATTTTTATTCCTAACTTTGCAGCAATTAAGCTGCTTTTGCGAAATGGGGCAAAATACTGCGCCTTTCGTATTGAATTTCTTACATTAAAGACAACGAATTTATGAAAGGGATTGTTTTGGCCGGGGGATCAGGCACACGTCTTTACCCGATAACAAAAGGCATCAGCAAACAGCTGATACCCGTATTCGACAAGCCAATGGTCTACTATCCGATTTCGGTACTCATGCTTGCCGGAATACGAGATATCCTTATCATTTCCACACCACAAGACCTGCCACTATTCAAAAGACTTCTGGACGACGGTTCGCAATTCGGTGTGAAGTTCAGCTACGCCGAACAACCCACACCCGGCGGACTGGCACAAGCTTTTATCATCGGCGAGAAATTCATCGGTGACGATGCTGTATGTCTGGTATTAGGCGACAACATATTCCATGGGGCCGGACTCACCAGTCTTCTCCAAAACAGCGTACAGACAGTGGAGAAAGAACATAAGGCTACCATCTTCGGCTATTACGTCAATGACCCGGAACGATACGGTGTTGCCGAATTTGACAAAGAAGGGAACTGTCTGAGCATAGAAGAGAAGCCAGAACATCCGAAAAGTAACTATGCCGTTGTGGGACTATACTTCTATCCTAACAACGTCGTGGACATAGCAAAAAGAATAAAGCCAAGCAAACGCGGCGAACTGGAAATAACGACAGTCAATCAGGAATACCTGTCAGAGGGGAATCTGAAACTACAGACCTTGCAAAGAGGATTTGCATGGCTCGACACCGGCACTCACGACAGTCTTTCCGAAGCAAGCACCTTCATAGAAGTGATAGAAAAACGGCAAGGGCTTAAAATCGCATGTCTTGAAGAAATTGCCTTCAAGAGTGGATGGATTACTGCAGAACAACTGCTGCAGACAGCCAAACCTATGGAGAAAATTGCATACGGACAATATCTGATTAATTTAGCAGAAGAGAAAAAATAGAGAAATACAATGGAAGAAAACAAGACGCAGGGACTATACAGCTCCCAGCAAGATCAGGACGAAACATCCTCGTTCGACTTCAAGACCATCTATACGGCATTCATTCTCAATTGGAAATGGTTTGCCATGTCTGTGGTAATATGCTTAGGTGTGGCTGTAATATATTTAAGGTATGCCACTCCTAAATACCAAGCCTCTGCCAAGTTACTCATTAAAGATGACGACAACAAGAACGGAAGTTCAAATAACATGAACTCGCTCATGGCAAGTGCAAATTTAGGTATTATCTCGGCTTCGAACGGTATTGACAACGAAATTGAGATATTAAAATCTCTTTCCATAGCAACCGAAGCCGTAAGAGACCTCAAACTGTATGTCACATACAAGAAAGAAGGGAAAATCACGGACAAGTTGCTTTACAAAACGGAACCGATAGCTGTCGATCTGGATTCTGCCCATGTCGAAAAGCTGAAATATCCGGTTGACCTGGAAATAATACGCAAAGGGAACAGTTATGAGGTGAATGGCAAATATCTGAAAGAAACAGACGAAACCAGCCAACCACAAGAAATACTCATTTCGAAAAAGATTTCAATCCTGCCGTCAGTCTTATATACCAAGGTAGGAGCCATAACATTCAACACAAATGGAATGACTCCACTCAAAGAGGGCGAAGCTATGAAAGTGACAATAATGTCGCCCAAGATGGCTGCAGGGAAGTACGTAAGCTCTATATCCGTCAGCCAGACTTCAAAGACAACCACAATTGCTGAGATTGTGCTCAATGACGAAATTCCGCAAAGGGCAGTAGACTATCTTCAAGAACTTACCGTATGTTACAACAATCAGGCCAATGAAGATAAAAACGAGATTGCCATACGGACTGAAGCTTTCATAAACGGAAGACTGGCAAAAATCAATGCCGAGCTGGGCGATGCCGAAGGTTCTCTGGAGTCGTACAAGAAGCGTAACCGCATGGTAGAACTGCAGCTCAACGCAGCACAAGCCGTTCAGAACCAGGACGTTTTCAGCCAGAAACTGGCGGAGGCCAACACCCAAGTAGCTCTGCTGAACAGCATCAACGATTACATGAATCAGCCGGAAAACAAATACGAGGCTCTGCCATCTAACGTAGGACTTACGGACCAGTCTGCTACATCGCTCATCGACGCATACAACAAAATCGTCCTTCAGCGAAACAGACTGTTACGTAGTGCAAGTGAAAACAGCCCGGTCGTGACACCTCTCACTGCACAGCTTGACGATCTAGCCAACAGTATACGCCGCGCTATGAACCAAGCCCGCCGGAGCATGGCTATAGAACGGAGAAGCATTGAGCAGCAATACGGAAAATATAGCGGACAGATATCGTCGACACCCGAACAGGAACGTATGCTCAATCAGATTGGGAGACAGCAAACTGTGAAATCGGGACTTTACCTCACATTATTACAGAAACGTGAAGAAAACTCCATCTCGCTTGCAGCTACAGCCGACAAAGGCAGCCTCATCGATGAGCCACAAGTGGAAGGCAAAACCAGTCCGAAATCATCAATGATTATGCTCATTGCTCTGATCGTCGGAATAGGCATACCAGCCGGTATTCTGTTCCTCATCAATTACTTCAGATATAAGATTGAAGGACACGACGACGTTGAAAAACTAACCAAGCTGCCAATAATAGCAGATGTGGCTGTAGCCAACGAGGGAGCAAAGAGCAAAGCCGACATTGTGGTGCATGAAAACAAGAACAACCAGATGGAAGAAACGTTCCGATCCATGCGAACCAATATCCAATTCATGCTGGAAGAAGACGAAAAAGTCATCATGTTCACCTCTTGCAATTCGGGAGAAGGAAAAACATTCAATGCAGCGAATCTGGCTGTAAGCTTTGCGCTTCTTGACAAAAAAGTAGTGCTTATAGGTCTTGATATCCGTAAACCACGACTTGCAAATCTGTTTAAGATAAATGACCGCCAACACGGTATTACAAATCTTCTTATACATCACAATGTTACAGACGAAGACGTCAAGGCTCAAATTATACCATCTGGAATAAATGGCAATCTGGATTTGCTGATGGCTGGTCCTATCCCACCAAACCCGACTGAACTCGTAGCACGCAAGTCTCTCGACAACGTCATCAACATTCTGAAGCAACACTACGACTACATCATCATCGACACCGCCCCTGTAGGACTGGTAAGCGACACACTCCAGATAGGACGTGTGGCTAACATCACCGTATTTGTATGCCGTGCCGACTATACTCCGAAAGCAGCCTTTGAATTTGTCAACACTCTCAGTGAGGAGAAACGTCTTCCTAACATGTGCATAGCTATCAACGGCATAGACATGTCGAAGAAAAAATATGGCTACTACTACGGTTATACAAAGTACAGCCACTACGGTCACTACAGTCACTACAGTACATACAGCTATGGAAGCTATAGGAACAGCGGATATGCCAACAAGAACGACAAATCGATAAAACAATAAGTAATTCATAAACGAGTCAATGACAATTGCAGTAGATTTTGACGGAACCATTGTCGAGCACAAGTACCCAGAAATAGGCAACGAATTGCCTTTCGCTACCGAAACTCTACGCATGCTTATAAAAGAACGCCACAAGCTTATACTTTGGAGCGTAAGGGAGGGACATCTGCTAGACGAAGCCGTTGAATGGTGCCGGAAGAGAGGAGTTGAGTTTTATGCGGTGAACAAAGACTACCCTGAAGAAAAGGTAGAAAACAACAACCACTTTTCGCGCAAGATAAAGGCTGACATTTTTATCGACGACCGTAACATTGGTGGTCTGCCTGACTGGGGAATGATTTACCGCATGGTGCATGAGAACAAGACCTATACAGAGCTTCTGTACGAAGAGCACCATAGTAGTCATGTCAATACAAAGAAACGTCATTGGTGGAACTTCTGACTTTTATCGTATGAAACGAAAATTCCGAATCGGTATTTACTCCGATTCGGAATTTTCGTTTCATACGATAAAAGTCACACTTCACCCTTAAACACAGGCAACGAGATATGGTATCTTACGGCAAGGAAACGTATCGCACAAATAAAAACGAAAGAAATTATGACGGCAACTCTCATGTCGATGCATTCAGATTCAATCAGTCCCCAATATACAAATCCGCCGCCAACACTTGCCATTGCGTATATCTCTTTCTGGAAAATTACAGGTTCATTGTTGAGGAGGACATCACGGATTACACCTCCGGCCGACCCCGTGATACATCCCATTATAATAGCCACCCAAAAAGAATACCCACAGTCAAGCGTCTTTTGTAGTCCTGCGATTGTAAACAACGCCAAGCCCAACGTATCGAACACGAGCCAGGCATTGTCTAGCCGCTTTAGATAATGGGCAAAAACAATAACCAAGAATTGGGCAATAAACGTACATATAATATAAATAGGCGAAGTCATCCAGAATGGTGTCACACCCAAAAGAACATCCCTGATAGTACCTCCGCCAATGGCAACAGCCGTGCCGCAGACAAATCCTCCGAACCAATCGAAGCGTTTTGCTGCGGCATGACGTATACCTGAAATGGCAAATGCCAATGTTCCTAGAAATTCTATAACACTGAACAACGGTCCATTGAGAACGTCGTAATCTACCATCAGAGATTAACTACATTTATGGGATGACCCTCGACGTAGGCCTTTACATTGGCAAAAGCAATATCGACAAGACGCATTCGCGCTTCGTATGTAGCCCACGCTATGTGCGGGGTTATATAGGCATTAGGAAGTTTGAAAAGAGGATTGTTCTCGGCGGGAGGTTCCTGACACATCACATCGGCACCGTAGGCACCAAGCTGTCCGTTTTTTAAAGCTTCGGCCACATCGTATTCGTTGACAAGTTGTCCACGGCCTGTATTGATAAGAATGGCTCCGTGGCGCATTTTGGAAAGTGTATCCTTGTTAATCATCTCTCGCGTAGTATCCGTCAACGGACAGTGAAGACTAAGAATGTCACTCACACCTAACAATCCTTCAAGAGTTGTTTTCTGTATGCCTTCGGGCAGATCGGCAGAATTGCGGCTTGTCATTGCAAAAACGTCCATTCCAAAATCTAGAGCGATGCTGGCTACCTTGCTTCCTATATGCCCTAGACCGACAATTCCTATATTCTTGCCTGCTATTTCCGGAAGCGGTGTATCGAGATAACAAAAGTCTGAACTTCTGCTCCAACGTCCATCCCTGTTAAGGCGGGCGTAATGGTCTACTCGGTTTGTTATGTTAAGAATGTGTGCAAATGTCATCTGTGCGACACTGTCAGTGCTGTACGAAGGAATGTTAGTTACCACTATCCCAAGTTGGCGCGCAGCGTCTATATCGACGGTATTGTACCCTGTCGCAAGTATTCCGATATACTTTACGTTTGGCAATTTTGACAGTTTTTCTT
Source organism: uncultured Prevotella sp. (assembly GCA_937892695.1). Taxonomy (GTDB): domain Bacteria; phylum Bacteroidota; class Bacteroidia; order Bacteroidales; family Bacteroidaceae; genus Prevotella. The sequence continues at coordinate 1,658 of CALBJK010000259.1, read as the reverse complement.
TACCCAAGATTGCCTTGTTAGTAAGTACGATTTCTGCATTACCGATACGTTCAACCACACATTCCTGTGGTGTTCTGGGATAGACGACAAGTTCGCCTAGCTCTTTAAACGGTTCCCATGAAAGGTCGCCGGGATTGGCTCCATAACCATCCAGTATTACTATTTTCATATTTTTTTTCTAAAGTCCTTTATACAATCATTTTTCAAAACGTTGCCCCCAGCATTTCATCATCTGCTGCCTGAGTTTGTCTTCAGACGGAGAATGTTGAGGATGCCAGATACGGATGTCTTCCAGACTGTCGGGCAGATACTGCTGTTCTACGAAATGACCCGGATAGTCGTGAGAATACTTATATCCGTCATTATAACCGAGCTCTTTCATCAGTTTGGTTGGAGCGTTACGCAAATGCAGTGGCACAGGAAGATTGCCAGTCTGCCTGACAAGGCTGAGAGCAGCGTCTATACCGAGATAAGAAGAATTGCTCTTCGGGCTAGACGCAAGATAAACAACAGCCTCAGCCAGTGGAATGCGTCCTTCAGGCCATCCTATTTTCATTACTGCGTCAAACGCGGCATTGGCAAGCAAAAGAGCATTAGGATTGGCCAATCCGATATCCTCAGATGCACTGATGACAATCCGTCGGGCTATGAACTGAGGGTCTTCGCCACCCTCTATCATCCGGGCCATCCAGTAGAGTGCGGCATCCGGGTCGCTTCCTCTTATGCTCTTTATGAAAGCTGAAATTATGTCATAATGCATTTCTCCGTCTTTATCGTAGGCGAGCGGATTCTGCTGCAGACGTTCCTCTACCATTTTGTCAGTGATGACGACACTGTCGCCTGTCTCAGCCTCGACTACGAGTTCGAGAATGTTGAGCAGCTTACGTGCATCACCTCCGCTGTATCTTAACATGGCATCTGTCTGCTCCAATACAATATGGCGTTTCTTCATCTCGACATCGGTAGTGACGGCTCTGTTCAGAAGTTCGAGCAGATCATCTTTCTCGAGCGGCTTCAACACATAGAGTTGACACCTCGAAAGCAGCGGACGTATGACCTCAAACGACGGATTCTCAGTAGTGGCACCGATGAGAGTGACAATACCTTTCTCTACTGCACCTAGCAAAGAGTCTTGCTGTGACTTGCTGAAACGATGGATTTCGTCGATAAACAATATTGGTGAAACCGAATTGAAGAAACGTCCGTTTCGGGCTTTCTCTATAACATCACGCACATCTTTCACACCGCTAGTCACCGCGCTGAGTGTGTAGAAGGGAGCTTTCAGCATATTGGCCACAATCTGAGCCAGTGTGGTCTTGCCCACACCGGGAGGTCCCCAAAGAATAAATGAGGAGATGTGTCCCGCTTCTACCATCTTGCGCAACACAGCCCCTTCACCTACGAGATGTTTCTGCCCGACATACTGGTCGAGCGTTCTCGGTCTCATTCTCTCTGCTAACGGTTCACTCATTGTAATGACAAAATTAGGCAATAAAAGCGAATTATACAAATAAACAATGTGAAAATTAGCCATTCCGAAGAATGAACAAGATTGCTTTCCTATGATGTCGGCAATATTCCATCTACCAATAACCACAGCTTACTAATTAGTGTTCACTGAATAATTAGTAAGTGTTTAATATTTAGAGTTTTACAAC
>CALBJK010000258.1 GCA_937892695.1 uncultured Prevotella sp. | reverse complement strand
AAGTTATTTTTTAAACATTACTAACACAAAATGGTTGCATCTTGCATTATGCTCAAATCGGTTTTATAATTATATCGGAACATTACAGAGGGGAATTGCATATCCGTCTGTTTCTGTAGCGGTTCGGTATCCGCATTAGCCACCGATACAGGTTCGAGGATTGGGGGCGCGATGTACCTTCTTCCATACAAAAGAAAACATAATTGTTGTTCTAAAATAATGAAGTTCACGCTTCGCCGTTTTTCACGTCATTGCCTTGCTGATTGCCTTTGGCTTTTTCATATACAGGAAAAAACGACCGAAGTCTGATGAACGAATTGGGTAAAAAGTATTAACAAAAAGATTTCATTTCGGAATTTATTGCTAACTTTGCAATGAAGAGTGTATTGCCTGCTCGGTTTTAATCGACAGCCTATCAGAACCGGCGTATGCTCTTTGCCGGATTCCGGTATGTACAATGACATAAGGCTGTGGCAATTTTTTTGAATAATAGTTTCGGTTATGAAAAAGTATGTTTGTGACGTATGCGGATACATCTATGACCCTGCTTTGGGTGATCCAGAGAACGGTGTCGAGCCGGGTACGGCTTTCGAGGACATTCCAGACGATTGGGTTTGCCCCCTGTGCGGAGTAGGCAAGGAGGATTTTTCTCCGGTAGAAGAATAAGATGCCAGCTCAGATGGCAACGGCGCATAAGCGGATTTGCTGCTTATGCGCCGATTGTTTTAAAGGCGGAATCTGACAGGTTTCACCTTATATTTTAGTATCAGGATAACAAGGATGATAGCTTATTTGTTGGCACAGCAGATTGTTGTGCTGTTCATAATGATGGGGCTTGGTGCCCTGATAGTGAAGGCGGGTGTTGTGAAAGCTCAGGACAGCCGCACACTCTCGATGGTAACGATTTACCTCATACTGCCATGTGTGATACTCAAGGCGTTCCAGATAGACTACAGTCCGGCGGTGAGAGACGGTTTCATTCTGGCCGTGTGTGCAGCCGTGGCCATCCATCTGGCTCTTTTCGCCATGTGCGGAGCTTTGGGCAAGGTTTTCCGTTTCGACCCAGTAGAGAAAGGTTCGCTCATATATTCTAATGCAGGCAATCTGATAGTGCCTTTGGTCACTGCGGTACTGGGCGACAAGTGGGTAATCTACGCCAGTGCGTTTCTATGTGTGCAGATGATCTTCCTCTTCACCCACTGCCAGACGATGATGCGCGGACAGCTCCATCTCGACTGGCGCAGTCTTGTCACCAATGTCAACCTCATAGCCATCGTTGTGGGCTTGCTGATGTTCCTCACCGGTCTGCGGCTTCCGTCTTTGCCCTACGAGGTGGTGAGCGGAGTGGCTTCTACGATAGGCCCGGTCAGCATGATAATGCTGGGCATGGTGCTCTCCGAAGTCAGATGGAAGAACGTGCTCAGCCATCGCCGTATCTATCTTGTCACGACTATAAAGATGATAGTGCTTCCGCTCGCTATCATGGCCCTGCTCAAGTTTTCTGGCATACATACCCTTGCCCCTCACGGGCGCATGATTCTGCTCATCTCACTGCTGGCCGTCATCACGCCATCAGCCACAATGGTGACGCAGCTGGCCCAGGTGTATGGCCGCGATGCCGCCTATTCTGGTTCTATCAATGCCTTCACTACAATTGTGAGCATAATGACAATGCCGCTCATTATCTCGCTCTATCTGTTCTGAACAGATGCCTGATGCACGGTTAACAATGCTTATCCATGTTCAAAATAGAATAAAAACGCGTGCAGCCTTTACGGTTTATCGATAAAAAGTGTACTTTTGCCCCGAAATGAAAAAGATAATGTCCATAGTCGAGTCTTTGGTTCTCGCTGTGCTTATCGTTGCACTGGGAGGCGGGGTGGCACTGACAACATGCTGCTGCGACAATACTACGGGGCTGACCTTGGTGCCAGACCGTGACGGATGTTCTATGGCTATGGACGATGCTGCCGACGACTGCTGCGAGACAGGGCAGAACACAGACTGCGGAGAGACAAAAGCTTGCAAGGCTATGCCCACGAAGAGCTGCATGAGTATGAAAGTTTTTACCCTCTCTCCGATGTTGTCAGGCGGACACGCCGTTTTTCATTTCTTAAACATTCCTCATCTGCTCGCAAACATAGTGTGGAGACCGATCATTGTTATGATCCCGCGCGTCAGCCTACGGCCGATGTGGTGGGAGCGGACGGCCTTTGTCAGTCCGCCACGGGCTTTTCTGCATCTCTTGCGGGTACTCACAATTTGATTTTCTTGTTTCTTTAATCCTTTGACAGGTTATTGCACCTTTAGGGAGGAATAATGCCATCCATGATAAAATGATTTGGAATTAATCATTATGCGCCCAATTGGAATTGGCCTATAGGCTTAGGTCAAGAACATTTGTTTTACGGATGATAAAGAAATAAAAATGAATAACAGAATATTGTTGCCGGGCATTATGATGCTCGGCATCTCGGCCAGTGTCAGGACAGTTGTCCCTGGCTATTCTGCTGTAGCAAAGGCCTACACCGATTCTATATTCAAAGAACAGAAACTGCAAGGCGTGAATTTTATGGAAAACCGTCCATGCATTCGTTAATCCAATAAAAAGTAGTATCAACATTAAAAATAAAAAGTTATGAAAAGTTTAGTTCTTACAATTTCTATGCTCCTCGTCGCAGCCGCAGGCATGGGCAAGGACATCAAGACAGTGGTGTTTACCACAACTCCGCAGATGCACTGCGACAAATGCGAGAAGAAAGTGAAGGACAACATCCGCTTCGAGCGTGGGGTGAAGAAGATTGTTACGAGTATCGACGACCAGACTGTCACCATCCAGTATGATGCCGACAAGACAACTCCGGCAAAGATAGAAGCCGGTTTCGGCAAGTTCGGCTACAAGGCTCGTGTAGTAAAGCCCGGCGAGAAAATCAAACGCAATCCCGACGAGGTCTGCCCCAACATGTAGACAAACATAATGCCACCCACCTGTAGAGACGCCACTCCGGTGCGTCTCCCGCAGACATCTACAGTAGAGATGCCACTCCGGTGCGTCTCCCGCAGACATCCACCTGTAGAGACGCCACTCCGGTGCGTCTCCCGCAGACATCTACAGTAGAGACGCCACTCCGGTGCGTCTCCCAGGCGTAATGCGGTAACCTTTTCCAAACATATAACATTCAAAACATTAAAACAATGATCAAATCGTTTCTTTTCCCCAGTAAATACGGAGAACGCAGCTATTCGCTCCTCCTGTTGGCAATGCGCATAGTCATGGGTCTGCTGCTTATGACCCACGGTTTCCAGAAACTGATGGGCTATTCGGCCATGTCGACTACCTTCCCCGACCCGCTGGGCGTTGGCAGCAACGCCTCGCTCTGTCTGGCTATTTTCGGCGAACTGTTCTGCCCGATAGCCTTCATCGCAGGTTTCCTGTACCGTCTGAGTATGATTCCGATGATTGTCACGATGGTCGTGGCTTTCCTCTTCATCCATCAGTGCAGCATTGCTGAGGGCGAGCTGGCCTTTGTCTATCTTCTGACGTTCGTCCTGCTCTACATCGCAGGCCCTGGGCTGTTTTCGGTCGATGCCGTCATCGGCCGTCGTCTGGCAGAGAAGGACAGGACTGTGAGGTAAATGTTGTTGGAAAGACAGCCCAAATCCTCAATTCTGCTTTCAATCTGTAACTGACAAAATTGTCAGTCTAAGGCTGTCTTGCAACTGTTTGATTATCAACGTATTGCAAAACGACCGTTTCTGTGCTCCAATATGCCGCATTTTAGCTTCTAATATGCCGCATATTGGAACGTGAAAAGGGGCGTTTCAGAATCTTGAAACGCCCCTTTTGCAAAACAAACGAATTTGTCAGCCCTTTCGAAGGGCTTTTTCTTGTGGGTGCTTACAGATTGTAAGCATGTATTCTTTCTGTTTTATATAATCACGAATTCTTCTGACGTGTACCCATACGAGCCTCGACGACATTTATGACATAGTCGCCGAGCTTTTCGCACTCGCCTATCACGTCGATGTACATCGTACCGATGGCGTAGGTGTACTTGTGGTCGTTGATGTCGTTGATGTTCTGGCTGCGCAGCTGGGAGCGGTAGTTGTTTATCTCGTTCTCGATGTTGAACGAGCGGTTGGCGTCGAAATTGTCGCGCCGTCCGGAAAGCAGTACGTTCATCTGGGTGAGACTGTCGTCGGTCAGTTCGAACATCTGGTGGATGTGCTCATACTGCTCTTCAGTGAAGTCCTCCTTGCCTTTGCGCTTGCGGTTGATTGTCCGGGCGATGTTGTAGCAGCTGTCGCCGATGCTCTCTATCTCGGAAATCTCGCGCAGCATGGCACGTATCTTTGCCTTGGTCTCGTCGCTCAGATGGGCGTCGCTCACGCTGTCGAGATATTTGGCTATTTCTATTTCCATGTTGTCGGCAATGCTCTCGTATTTTTCGATGCGGGCGTAGAGCTTGATATAGGCCGACTCGTCGGTCGTGCCGAGCAGGTCGCGCACCATTCCGAACATGCGCTGTATGCGTTCGGCGAACGATGTTATCTCCTTTTGGGCTTCGAGCACCGACAGCTCGGGTGTCTGCATGATGCCCGAACTGATGAAGCGCAGACGGAAGTCTTCTTCCTCGTCGCGTCGGCTCGGCTTTATCATACGGCATACGATGCGCTCCATCTGTGGTATGAACCATATCAGCAAGGCCGTATTGCATACATTAAAAGAGGTGTGGAAAGCAGCCAGCACCACCGACAGCCGCTGTGGTGAGGCATGAGCCGAAGACGGGTCGTAGCCCACCATCGAGCACACCTTGTTGACGAAAGGATAGAACAGGCACAGCACCCAAATCACACCGAAGACATTGAACATAAGGTGGGCCAGGGCGGCGCGGCGGGCTTGGGTGTTGGCTCCGAGGGCGGCAAGGTTGGCGGTGATGGTGGTTCCGATGTTTTCGCCCATCACCAGAGCTATGCCCAGATAGATGGGCAGCACGCCGGTGGAGCACAGCAGGATGGTTATGGCCATCACGGCTGCCGACGATTGCACTATGCAGGTGATGACGGTTCCTATGGCAAGAAAGACAAGGATGGTGAGATAGCTGCCTGTGTCGAACGACCGGAAGAAGTCTATAAGCTCTGGACTCTGGTCGAGCTTCAGGTCGGCACCGGCCGAACTGAGCAGCACCAGACTGAAAAACATAAAGGCGATACCGAACAGGAAGTCTCCTATATAACGGTAACGCCTCGAATAGATAAGGATGATGCCGACGATGAATGTGGGGAAGACCACTTTGCCCAGGTCGACCGAGAAGCCCAGACTCATAATCCATGCCGTCAGCGTGGTGCCGATGTTGGCACCCATGATTACCGATATGGCCTGGGCGAGGGTAAGCAGTCCGGCGTTGACAAACGAAACTGTCATTACTGTCGTGGCCGACGACGACTGCACTGCACTTGTTATGAACGTTCCGGTGAGCAGACCGGTGAAACGGTTGGTGGTCATAGCCCCGAGGATGTGGCGCAGCTGCGAGCCGGCCATCTTCTGAAGGGCTTCGCTCATGACCTTCATGCCGTAGATCAGAAGAGCTAACGAACCGATAATCTTAAAAAAAATACTTAAATAGTCTGGTGAGCCCATATTGAAATGTTATGTTTGTACAACGGTCTTTGTATTGTCTTGATTTTTATCGTTATCTTTACAGCGCAAATGTTTATCGACCACAATCCATGAACGCTATGAAACAAGTGTTACAAATACGTTGCAAAAATAACAAAAAAACTTTAACGGCAGAAATGGGCAGCACACTTTCTGACATTTTCTCCCAACTAAATATCCGGATGCCTTACGGTCCGGTGAGTGCGAAGGTCAATAACAAGGTGGAAGGAATGCACTACCGCCTCTATCACAACAAGGATGTGGAGTTTCTCGACCTGTACTCTCCTTCCGGTTCGCGGGCCTACACGCGCAGCCTGTTTTTCGTACTGTGCAAGGCCGTGCACGACCTCTACCCTCAAGGGCATGTCGTAATAGACATACCGGTGAGCAACGGCTACTACTGCGACCTGCGCATAGGGAGGGCTGTCACCGGGGAAGACGTAAAGGCTCTGCGTACACGGATGGAGGAGATAATAGCCGCCAAGATACCTATCCGAAGACACGAAGTGCCGACTGAAGATGCCGTGAAGATGTTCACCCGGAGCGGGTCGATCTCTAAGGTGCTGCTGCTCCAGACATCGGGTTCGCTATACACTACCTACTACGACCTCGACGGATTTGCCGACTATTTCTACGGAACGATGCTCACCAATACGTCCGAACTCCATCTGTTCGGGCTGGAGAAATACTACGAAGGGCTGTTGCTGCGCATACCTTCGCTCACCGACCCGTCGCGGCTCGGCGAACTGACGCGTCAGGACAAGATGTTCGAGATATTTCTCGAACACCACCGGTGGCAGGACCTGCTCGGCATAACGACTGTAGGGACGTTCAACAAAGCCGTCGCCGAAGGTCAGGCCAACGACATAATCAACGTGTCAGAGGCTCTGCAGGAGAAGAAGATAGCCCGCATAGCCGACGAGATTGCTGCCCGGAAGGGCGTGAAGATGGTGCTCATTGCCGGTCCGTCGTCGAGCGGCAAGACCACTACGTGCAAGCGGTTGTCGATACAGTTGCTCACCAACGGCATACGACCCGTGCCCATATCGCTCGACGACTACTTTGTAGACCGTGAGCTGACACCGCGCGACGAGAAGGGCGAATACGACTACGAGAACGTACGAGCCCTTAACATTCCGCTGCTCAACGAACAGCTCGCGGCTCTCTTCAGGGGCGACGAGGTGGAGCTGCCGCGCTATAATTTCACCGCCGGACGCAGCGAGCACAGCGGGCGGAGGATGCGTATGCGTCCAAACGACGTGCTCGTGGTAGAGGGCATACATGCGCTCAACCCCGAACTGACGGCCGCCATTCCCGAAGAACAGAAGTTCCGTGTCTATGCGTCGGCTCTGACCACTATTCTGCTCGACAACCACAACTACATCCCCACGACCGACAACCGTCTGTTGCGCCGTATCATCCGCGACTATAAATACCGTGGCTGTTCGGCTCGTGAGACTATACGCCGGTGGCCGAGCGTGAGGGCAGGGGAGAACAAATGGATTTTCCCTTATCAGGAGAACGCCGACGTGATGTTCAATACAGCCATGATTTATGAGCTGGCAGTCATCAAGCCTCAGGCCATTCCTCTGCTCGAACAGGTGCCGGAGAACTGTGAAGAATACGCCGAGGCATACAGGCTTCACAAATTCTTGAAGTATTTTGCGTCGGTAAGCTACGACACTCTGCCCCCGACATCGCTCCTGCGCGAGTTTCTGGGAGGAAGCTCGTTCGAGTATTGACCACTGTTTTCAAGAACAGTATGACATTAGCGACAGCGTGAAAATATTCTTTAATCATAAAGAGGAGCTTTGGAATGCCTGGTCACACGCCGGCGGCATTGTTCTCGGCGTGGTTGTCGGCACTGTGTTTCTCGTGTGGTGCTTACGTGCCGACAACCCATGGGCGACAGCAGGCATCGCGCTCTACCTCTTCGGAATGCTCGGTTCCTATACAGCGTCCACGGTCTACCATTCGCTCAGTGCGTGGTCGGTGTGGAAAGAACGGTTGCGCCGATGGGATCATGCGGCAATCTACTGGCACATAGCAGGTTCCTATTCGCCCATAACTCTCATCGCCCTACGCGACTATGGTGCATGGGGATGGGCGTTGTTCGGTTTTGTGTGGGCTACGGCCATAGCCGGAACAGCTGTGAGCCTTACCCGTCTGAGCGACCACAGCCGTGTCGAAACTGTTTGCTTCGTGGCGATGGGCATGAGTATTCTTGTGGCTTTCGGCCCCTTGACGGCATGTGTCAGCGGCAGCACAGTAGGATGGATTGTGGCCGAAGGCGTGAGCTATGTCACCGGAGCCGTGTTCTATTGCATCAACCGCCGACGCTACATGCACACAGTGTTCCATTTCTTCGTTCTCCTCGGTTCGGTGTGCCACATCATTGCCGTATGGGACATTCTTGTGCGCTATCTTGGATAATCTGCGTTTTTTCCAAGCAAGCTGCTTTTCGGAAGACGGGCTTTAATATGTAGGAAGGGCTTTCCTTCCGTAATAAAAACCTTGGAAATAATTCTTTATTCCACTCATTTGCACTATCTTTGCACAAGATAAGCTGCACTCGGACAACCCAGAGCAAGCTCTCTTGCCGCTCGTTTGCATTATCCCTTAAATTAGCAGACTATAGTATTGTCTGTCTTT
>CALBJK010000257.1 GCA_937892695.1 uncultured Prevotella sp. | reverse complement strand
TTCAACAGTTGGCAGATGGTGAAAACTTGACGTTACATCACGACTGGGTTCCTCTTGACGAAATATCCGGACATTTGCCAGTGGCTGTTATGGCGAGTGAAGACCAGCGTTTCCTTATTCATCACGGTTTTGACTTCAACGCTATAGAAAAGGCGGCACGCCATAACATTAGAGGTGGAAGTCGTAAGCTAGGAGCCAGTACCATATCTCAACAAACAGCAAAAAACGTTTTCTTATGGCCAGGACGCAGTTGGACGCGTAAGGGCTTTGAAGTGTACTTTACTGCTCTTATCGAATTGCTCTGGGGTAAGCAGCGCATCATGGAAGTCTACTTGAATTCCATAGAAATGGGTAACGGCATTTATGGTGCCGAAGCTGTAGCCCGACATCATTTCGGCAAACCGGCTTCCGATTTGTCGCGCTCAGATTGTGCACTGATTGCGGCTACGCTTCCCAATCCCAGAAGATATGACAGCTCAGCCCCAGACTCATATCTACGTTCACGCCAGAGGTCTATAGAACACGAGATGAAATTTATACCAACCTTCCCAATGGATGGAGAAGACATTGACCCTAATACTACATCTGGAGGAATATACCACCGCCGTCAGTAGTGCTACTTACTTTTTTATAATGGCAGACATCTTATCAGATTTAAATGACAGCCAGAGAGCTGCAGTAGAGTATTGTTATAGTCCCGAACTCGTGATTGCAGGAGCTGGGTCGGGCAAAACGCGTGTGCTCACTTACAAGATTGCTTATCTTTTGAAGAAGGGAATGAAGCCGTGGAATATTCTCGCTTTGACATTTACCAATAAAGCCGCGCGAGAAATGAAGTCTCGAATAGGAGTTCTCGTGGGCGATGCCGTGGCGCAAAGGCTTTACATGGGGACATTCCATTCAGTATTCTCGCGAATCCTTCATGTCGAGGCGGAAACCATCGGCTACAAGAGCAATTTTACAATCTATGACGAACAGGATGCCAGGTCACTAGTCTCGGCAATTATAAAGGATATGGGTCTTGACGACAAGGTGTACAAACCCGCGACAGTTCTTGGGCGGATAAGTATGGCAAAGAACAGTCTTCTTACGCCTTGGCGTTATCTTGACGATTCTTACTGCATGGAACGTGATATACGGACAAAAATGTCGTCCGTACATAAAATCTATTCGGAGTACTGGAAACGCTGCCGTACAGCAGGTGCAATGGATTTCGACGATTTACTTCTTATGACCTATATTTTGTTTAAAGAGCATAAGGATATTCTTGCAAAATACGCATCGCGTTTCGAATATATTCTTGTGGACGAATACCAAGACACTAATTTCGCACAACAGAGCATACTCGGTTTGCTTACCAAGTCGAACCGCCATGTTTGTGTCGTCGGCGACGATGCACAGAGCATATACGCCTTTCGTGGGGCAAATGTCGACAACATGCTTAATTTCCAGAAAATATACCCTGATGCCCGGCTTTTCAAACTTGAACAAAACTACCGCAGTACGCAAACGATAGTGGCTGCAGCCAACAGTCTGATAAAGCATAATGACAGGCAGATTCCTAAAGATGTATTCAGCGAAAACGAGAAGGGTGACAAAATCGTTGTCAAGTCGACCTATTCGGACAAGGAAGAGGCAAGCGTGCTGTGTAACGAAATAAAACGTATACGGAGGAAGGACAAATGTTCATACAAGGATTTTTGTATACTCTATCGTACCAATGCCCAAAGCCGCTGCATAGAGTCTGAGCTGCGTATGAGGTCGATACCTTACCGCATATTCGGAGGATTGAGTTTCTATCAGCGTAAAGAGATAAAGGACATAGTAGCCTATTTCCGTCTGGTGTCTAATCCGGACGACGAGGAGGCATTTAAGCGCATTGTCAATTGTCCTGCACGTGGAATAGGGGCTACGACCGTACTGAAACTTTCCGATGCAGCGCATCGGGCTGGTGTGAGCCTGTGGGCCGTTCTGTCTTCGCCTGTGAGTTACGGTTTGAACATAAACGCAGGAACTCGTGCAAAACTTCTGAAATTCCACAATCTCATACAGTCGTTCATCGACCGGCTAAGAAGTGACGATGCTTTCGACTTGGGACGCGACATTATAGACAGGAGCGGAATCACTGCGGACATTTATGCAGACAAAAGTCCGGAAAATATGTCGCGTCAGGAGAATGTGGGTGAGTTTGTCTCTGCCATGAGAGAGTTTGTCGATCAGAAAAGAGAAGAAGGCGACGAAACCGGAGTTTATCTTCCATATTTTCTTCAAGATGTAGCCTTGCTTACCGACTCTGATACGAAGGAAAGTACTTCAGATATGGACAGTGTTTCGCTTATGACAATACATTCTTCAAAAGGATTGGAATTTCCGACAGTCTTTATTGCTGGTCTGGAGGATGGACTTTTTCCTGGACAGTCTTCTGTGCAATCGGTCAGGGCATTAGAAGAGGAACGCCGGCTCCTGTATGTAGCTATCACGCGTGCTGAAAAACATTGTTTAATCACGTGGGCTAAGAGTCGCTATATGTATGGGAAAATGTCCTTTTGCCAACCGAGCCGCTTCTTGAAAGAAATTGATCCAACTCTCATATCGGGAAATTTAAAACAAGATTCCAATTCATTTATAGATGAAAGTGGGCCTGATATGTCATTTTCTTCATTAAATAAAGCTGACTTACGTAATGGTACTGATAGCACCAGAAATGTAGAAACGTCTCATTACAAACGTACAATCATACCCGGCAATGCTTCTGCATCGCGAGTTCAGAATAGTGGCTTTATCTCTGTGAATAAAACCAATATGTCGGATGCTTCCACGTATGCCCCATCTTCATCTCAAAAGGGCAAAGACGGAGTTGCAGGAAGATTAAAAGTCGGTGATACTATTGAGCACCAACGTTTTGGTATTGGTAAGATTGTCCATATCGAAGGCGTTTCGGAAAACGCCAAGGCGACGGTCTTGTTTGAAAATGTAGGAACAAAACAGTTGCTGTTAAAATTTGCAAGATTCAAGATCTTAAATTAGAATAGTCGGTTTTATTGCTTGTAATGTTCAAATCCACATTATATATTAATACATCGACTTTACTGTCTTTCATGTTACAATAAACACTTACTTATGGCCAAAACAAGAATACAAGAAATTGACTTTCTCCGTGCGGTTTTCATCATTCTTATGGTGCTTTTCCATCTTTCTGCAATTGGTATCCATTATCCAAATGTCAAACAGGTAGTCTATTCATTCCACATGCCTGCCTTTCTTGTGATATCGGGCTTCCTTGTTGGTATTAATAAACCTTGTCGTCCGTTCTTTCGGTCCTGCTTGTGGATTTTCATACCATACGCCATAATGGAAACGGGATATGTTGCTGCGTCTTCTTTTTTGCCTGTGGGAGAACCTGTTGATGACATTTCTTTTCAACTACTTTTAGACAAATTGATTTTCCATCCATTAGGGCCATATTGGTATCTTCATACTCTTCTGATATGTGATATACTGTGCTGGTGTCTTTGCCGCACTCGTTTTGCCGATAACCTAGTATCGCTCTTGTGTGTCTTGATATTATGCTTTTATGTCTTGGATAAATATCTTGAAGTTGTTTCTTTTGCCAATGCCATGTATTTTATTGGCGGATTTGCCCTTAGACGAAGAAAAAAAGATTTCATTTCTGTAATATGTCCGTCCTTTTTCGCTCTGCCCTTGATTATCTTGATTATTTGTGTTGACGATAGCTTGAACAAATCAACTCTTGGCGGTGTGTCTTTAACCTATCTTGTTATGAGCTTTTCTGTGTGGATATTCCAGCGTCTGCCCCATATTGTAAGTCGTCTGTTATGTTTTGTCGGATCAAACACACTGCCGATATTATTGTTTTCGCCATTGTTTACTATGGCAGTCAAACCTCTTTCTCGTTTAATGAAATTTGATTCTACACTTTGTTTGTTTGCTCTGGTCGGCACTTCTGTAGCTGTTGGCGGAAGCTTGCTTATCGCTGTGATTATGGATAAATTGCGCTTATCTGATTTTTTTGTAGGTCGTGATAGGATTATTGTCTGAATGATTTCTAAAAATATCGTTTACTACATTTTCCTTTTTTGAATGTTATGATTTTGTTCGTATTTTTTAAGTCCATCTAATATTTGATGCAAGATTTGGCAGACAAAGCAGTTCTATAAAAGAAATGGAGGGTATAATGTACTCGTCCGCACACATATTAATGTAAAGTTAAATTTTGATAAAGTGAAACATAATATAGTTACCACTTCAAAGAAATATGCATTAGTGTTGATGGCCGCGTTCTTTTTGGTAGCATGCAACCTACAGGAATCAGAAAGCCCTAAGGTTATGGAATCAGACGGACTGCTTGAAGAATGTCCTGGTTGCTGGACTGTCAATGGACAAGATGCTGGCAAGGCTACTGTCAAAGTCTATGACTCTGGGTTCGGCTTTAGTTCTTTACCACTAAAATCCATAATTCAAATCATGCTTGAGACCGACACTTTGGTTTTGAAGGATAATGGATACCTCGTTCCGAGTCATAAATCAGGAATTGGTTATAGAGCCGAATACTACGAACTGGTTCCTTCAAAATGGGTGTTTGATGTTGTGGGTGAAAAACGTGGTATGAAAGTTGTTATGAGCTTCTCCGATTTCATTGATGGTGAACCTTATTCGGAGGCAATCTATTCCAAGATTTCTGGAGTGTATACCATAACTCTTCTGCTTACAGATGTTCAAGTCGTAGATATGCTGACCGATACCGTGCTGTTTGCTTCTAGACATGACAAAAGGGCAAAGCTGGTTTTTGTTTCAATAAAGTGAATGCACGAACGTGAAAAGTGAAGAACGTCTTGTACGCGAAATAATTGAAGGTGACAGGTCGGCTATGCGCGAACTGTATGACCGTTATTCTGGTTATGCCATGGCCGTGGGGCTAAGGTATGTGTCCGACCGTGACAGCGTGAACGACATTCTTCAAGATAGTTTCATTAAGGTGTTTTCGTCAATTAAGAATTTCAAGTCGCGTGGAGAAGGGACACTGAAGTCTTGGATTTCGAGAATCGTAGCGAATGAGGCTCTCGATTTCCTGCGCCGAAGAGATAAATTATCATTTACCGATGAAATTCCAGATGAAGCCGAAGATGATATCCCCGACTTGGCAGCTGTAACCGATGACGTTCTGGCAGAGATGATAGGCAGGCTACCGGATGGCTATAAGGCTGTACTTAATATGTATGTGTTCGAACAATTAAACCATAAAGAGATAGCCGCCAAACTAGGAATAACACCGAGTACGTCGGCCTCTCAATTCTTCCACGCGAAGAAGATGCTTGCAAAAATGATAAAAGATTATATCAAACAACAATGATATGAGAATAAATGATTGGACAGAACTGTTGCGTGACCGCCTTGCAGACCGTAAGGTGAAAGTCGATGACAGTCTGTGGAACAACATAGAGAAAAAACTCGACAGTGAAGCTTCGAACAGGCGGCGCACAAAGATTGTCATGTTACGCGTGTGGTCGGCTGCTGCAGCTATTGCTGCAGTTGTGGTTATCGGTACTGGTTATTATCTTAAAAGAGGACGGCAAGTTTCTATTAACTTTTCGTCTTGTCCGATGGCGGCGACGGGAGGGTCGCAAGTGGCTTTGGGTGGCAAGTCAATAGGTGATAACGTTTCTGTCTCAGACGTTACTGGTCAGTCGGACGTGCATCGATATGTATCAGAATCTTATCTGTCGTCTACTACGACAAAGCCGGATGTTGAAGGTCGGGATGTCTGGGCTCCTGATAATGCAGATAATGTATCAATTGGCGAGATACAAGATAAGAAAACATCAACTTCGGCAGATACCAGTATTTCCATTGATGATAATGTTGAGGCTAAGATAGTCGAAAAGACTGTAGTTGGTTCAACACAAGGTTCGAGGCAAACGGTGATGCCAATGACAGATGCAGAATTGGGTACAGCCAGCACTCGTAGACATTCAGATGCAGGTAAATTGGATTTAGGTTTGTTGGCCTCTAATTCGTTTGGAAAGGCAGGCGGTACGAATGGCGTGATGATGACCAATAATACGTTATTCGGTGCTCCCATGGGTAATCTTTCGTCTAAAAGCAATGTTGTAGAACTTGCAAACCATAGTGAAGAAAAACATCATAGTCATCCCGTATCGTTTGGCTTGACGGCATCTTATTATCTGACTGACCGGATTGCCGTTCATAGCGGATTGGTTTATACAAGCACCTCTTCTGAGTTTGTGCATATTTCGGCTAACAGTGAGGTTGCAGACAATCAGGAGCTTCATTATATAGGAATACCGCTGTCCGCAAGCTATCAGATTTGGGGTAACCGTTTTCTCAAGACATACGTGATGGCCGGAGGGCAGGCTGATTTTAATGTCAAGGCCTTCGTCGAGACAGAAGGTACGAAAACCGATATAAAAAAAGACAATGTCCAGTTTTCTGTAGGTGCTACGGTCGGTGTGGAATTTTCTCCTGTTCCGCAATTGGGCATTTATGCAGAACCTGGAATTCGATATTATTTAAAAAATGGTAGCGGTATAGAAAACTTTTTCAAAGACAAACCGTTGAGTCTGGGACTGCAGTTCGGTCTGCGCGTGAATATTTCAGACATTTGACATTCTTGATCTTTGTTTTGCAAAGTGCAGGTTGCAATAGGGGTGCTTGTCATAGTTAAATAAATGAAAACGATTTTTTTTCGTATGAGCTGACATTAACAATGCGTCATTATTTTTATAATTTTGCAGTTATAATTAATATGATTTTTTGAAAACATTATGAATATCGGTTTGTTTGTTCCTTGTTATGTGGATGCCTTATACCCTGAGGCAGGAATTGCCACATACAAATTGCTCAAACATGTCGGGGTGAATGTCACGTATCCTTTGAAGCAGACATGTTGTGGCCAGCCAATGGCTAATGGCGGCTTTGAAAAGATGGCAAAGTCTTTAGCCGAAAAGCTTGATGATACGTTTAAGGATTTTGATTATGTAGTTGCTCCTTCAGCTTCGTGTGCAGCTTTTGTAAAGACATACTATCCACGAATATTGAAGGGTGAACATCCCTGTATGACTTCCAAAAAAATAACGGATATAGTCGAGTTCCTGCATGATGTCGTAAAGGTGAAGTCGCTCCCGGGCTTTTTTCCACATGTTGTGAGTGTGCACAATTCTTGTCATGGAGTGAGAGAATTGGGACTTTCATCTCCTTCGGAACGTAATGTTCCACCTTTCAACAAAATAATAGATTTGTTGAAGTTGGTCAAAGGCATTACTGTCAAAGAGCCCGAACGGAAAGACGAATGTTGCGGGTTTGGAGGAATGTTCTCGGTGGAAGAGCCGCATGTCTCTGCCAGAATGGGAAATGACAAGCTTGACCGCCACATAGCGACCGGTGCCGAATTCGTTACCGGCGCGGACAGTTCTTGTCTGATGCACTTGGAGGGAATTGCGCGTAAGGCTGGAAAAAATATTAAGTTCATTCACGTAGCACAGATTTTAGCAGCAGGATTATGAGCACACAACATTCTTTAGCCGCCAAAAAGTTCAATGACGATAATGCAAAGACGACATGGCATGATGCTACATTCTGGTCTTTAAGACAGAAACGTGATGCTATGGCTCACAGTCTGCCGGAATGGGAGTCTTTACGCGAACATGCCAGTGCAATCAAGCGAAATGTCGTTACACATCTTGCAGATTATCTTGAACAGTTTTCTTCACAACTGGAGAGCCGTGGCGTGATTGTGCATTGGGCGAGCGATGCAAATGAATTTAACAGTATTGTTCTTTCCATTCTCCAGGAACACAATGTCAAGAAAATGGTCAAGAGCAAGTCTATGCTTACTGAAGAATGTGAGATGAATCCTTATCTTATGTCTCATGGTATAGATGTTGTGGAGACTGATTTGGGTGAACGCATACTTCAGCTACTCAAGCAAAAGCCAAGCCATATCGTGATGCCTGCAATTCATCTTAAACGGGAAGAGGTCGGTAAGATGTTCGAAGAGAAAGGAATCAGTAAGGAAATAGGCAACTATGACCCGACATACCTTACTTTATGTGCACGTCATCACCTTCGTCAGGAATTCATGGAAGCAGATGCCGGAATGACTGGATGTAATTTCGGTGTGGCCAAAACGGGGGACATTGTCGTATGTACGAATGAAGGTAATGCTGACATGTCGACTTCAATGCCTAAACTACATCTTGTGGCAATGGGATTGGAGAAGATTGTTCCCGACTACAAATCTCTTGCGGTTTTCCAGCGATTGCTGTGCCGTTCGGCAACAG
>CALBJK010000256.1 GCA_937892695.1 uncultured Prevotella sp. | reverse complement strand
CGAGACGTGCGCGAACCTTCTGCCCAAGCTGGGCAACATGGTGGTGTACGTCGGCGCGACGACGGAGAAGAGCGGCCTGACTCTGGAGTCGGGCGTGAAGAGCGACGTGGTACATGCGAAGAACACCGGTACGGCAAACATCGACGTGTGCAAGTCTGACGGCCTGTTCTCCCCTTCTTCCGGCGAGAGCTACACGCTGTCATTCCGCGCGAAGGGCAGCGGCCAGATGGACAGCCACTTCTACCCGTCGTGCGTGCAGGGGCAGCAGGGCAGTTCCGGCGTGTCGAAGTTCGGCACGTCCCAGAGCGCGACGGGCGACGGCCTGCAACGCATAACGCTGTCCGGAGAGTGGCGCGGCTACAGCGTGACGTGGACGACAGGGAGCGTGTCGGGGGCGAAGAACGTGATACTTTGCCGCCTTCTTCCCGGAAGCGAGGTGTGGATAGGCGCGGCGAAGCTGGAAAGGAACGGACGCGCCACGGAGTACGGCGTGAGGGAGCAGCTTCTGGACACCGGGATAGACATAGAGCAGGGCAAGGTCGAGGTTACGGCGGACAACTTCAACATCCGGAACAACGACGGCGACCTGACCTTCACTCTGGACAAGGACGGCAAGGTGACGATGCGGCACGTCTCGTTGGGCGGAATGCTGTCGAAGACGGCCGTGGAGATAAACGGTGACGGCGACGCGGCGGAGTGTTTTGTTTCTGACGAGTTTGACTCCAGTTCATATCCGGGCGTGAAGTGCTACCTGTACCCGATAGTAAACAACATGTACGGTATATACAGGATTAAAGGCAGCACGACGATACCGTTCGGTTATGCGTATTCGGGGCAGGTGAGGGGCGCACTGGCAATGCCGTCGTTCGATCGTGACGAAAACGGAGCTTATTACTATGACGGCTGGGACCCGAAGAAGACCGAGGCCGAAATGGCTGAGGATATAATGGCTATAAGGTGTCTGGTGGGCAACACGGTGATGGTGTACAACGAGTCGGCGAAGGACGTAATCGTTAAGGGCTGGTCGCCGACATACAAGGAGATAGTGGATAAGATTCCATTGTCTTCAGGCAACAAGGCTGCTGCCCGTGCGTCGTCGCAGGGTAATGCCGTCACGGGCGACATGGGCGGCGTTATCATTCCTTCCGACCAGACGACGTATCCTCCCCAGAGCGGTTACGTGTATGCCTTTAAGGGCCTGGAGCGTCAGGAGATGACGGTGACGCTGAAGGGCGGCGCGAACCAGTTCGCCGTATTCCAGTGCGTGTGTGAGGCCGACAAGAACGGATATGAATGCGTACACTGGATACTGAATCGCGGTTGGTCGTTCCTGCCGGCCTATGTCGCGCAATAGTGGTGTTTTATAGAACGCATTTGAAGGTCCCTAAGCCAAAGACTTAGGGGTAGTTCACATCAAATCAGAATAAAAAGGAGACAATCGTTATGAAAGAGAAAAAAGAGAAGATTAAGGCAATGCTGAAGGACGCTGCGGTGTTTTTCGGCGGAGTGTGGAACAAGGCCGTGGGTGCGGTGTCGCGTCTGTGGCGGCGGATAGACGCGAGCAACCGCATGAAGCACCTGTGCGGCGGTTTCTTTGTCGGCC
>CALBJK010000255.1 GCA_937892695.1 uncultured Prevotella sp. | reverse complement strand
AAGAGTCGTCTCAAAATCGTATATGGCCGCCTTCACATCCCGTCCCATCTTCACGATGTCGTTTCCGGGGCGCATCTCCACCGAAAGCATGACACACTTGCGTCCGTTACTCGTGATGTATTTGTCCAGACGAGGGTATTCTCTGACAACGCGGGCAATATCTTTCAAACGTACAACCGTACCGTCGGGCGAAGAGTAGACTATCTGTTCGGCCACGTCGCGCTCGCAATTATATGAGTCTGAAATATGAATTGGAGCTACAGATTGGCTATCCTCAACTGTACCTGAAAGCGTTGTGAATCCTTGCAATGCAAAGTCATTAAGGATTTTGTATGGTCCGATGCCGTACTTAGCCATTTTATTCTGGTCTAAATAAATCGTAACCTGTTCATTCTGAAGACCGTAAGTACGTATGTTTGAAATGGCATCGATGGAGCGAAGACGTGAATGCAGGTCGTCTATGTAGGTACGCAACTCTCTGTAGGTTTTCTGTCCGCTTTCGATAGTTATCAGCAATGCAGATGTATCGGCAAAGTCGTCAATAGCCTGCAGAGCCACAACTCCGGAAGGCAACTGTGCCTTGAAAGCAGACAGACCGTGTTTGAATTTTGACCAGAAAGCATCCTTGTCTTCAACGTCTCCATTCAACTCAACAAAGACAATGACCATACCATCCTTGCTCTGCGAGTAGGTTTTCTTTTTATTTACTTCCTTATAACCGAATACAAAGTCTTCCAGCTGTTTCGTCACACGCTCTTCAATCTGAGAAGAAGTCATTCCTGGACACACAGCCACGACGGCACCTTGCCGTATGGTGAATACCGGCATTTCCTGTTTTGGCATCTTCACAAGCCCCCATAGTCCTAAAAGTACAAGCATTCCCATCAGCATTATCACGATGTTGTGATAACACATGGCAGCCTCGATGAAGCTGCGTTTCATAACACGGCGAGGCTTGCGCGTAATGCGAACCTTTATATGGTCGCGAAGAGCTGTGTCTTTCTTTTGATCCATCTCCGATTACTTAACTTTTACAGTCATTCCCTGACTTACTTTCTGCGCACCTCCGACAATGACGCAGTCACCATATTCTAGACCGGACGTAATGACTACCCAACCGCCTTCAGCAAACTTTCCTGTACAAACCTTGCGCTGTTGCGCACGATGTCCAACAACAACCCAGACAAACTTTGAATTGTCCGTATCCAGTTCTACGGCCGAAAGTGGGACGGTTATCTTTGAATCGGCATCAACGACGGCATTGACTTTAACCGAACATACCATTCCCGGCATAAGCCGTCCGTCTGGATTGGAGATTGCCATTTTGACATTATAAGTATGTGACACAGGGTCGGCCACTACACCTTTCTCCGAAACTATGCCAGAGAACAGGTCGCCCCCGAGAGCCTTAACCGTAACATGTCCGTGCATTCCTGTATGAATATGTGATATTTCGTCTTCGGGGACAGAAAACTCAATATTTACCTTTGACACATCTACGAGTTTGTAGACCTGTTGCCCCGCGATGACATTCATTCCTATTTCGGCTGTCTTCGAAGAAATTACCCCACTGAACGGAGCATAAAGACCCGTATGTCCGAGCTGTTCTCGGGCAATGCGCTCAGCAGCTTCGGCCTGACGGAGTTTACTCTCAACGTCCACCCATCTTATCTCAGAAATCACGCCTTTAGCATGTAGCGGTTTCATTCTTCTGTATGCGTCACGTGCCTGGTTTAAAGTCACAACCGTAGCATAATGGGCTTCTTTAAGAGTGACGGGACTAACCCTCGCGAGCAATTGTCCTTTAACGACACGGTCGCCCTCATCTACTTTCAACAGGCTGATATTGCCAGGAACCTCAAAGCTAAGGACAGTACCCGAACCGGCTTCGACTGTCCCGACATATTCGTCTCCGTTTTCAGACGAAGAGGCCGAAACGTCCATTGTCTCAACTAAGACCGGTTGCTTCGTTTTTTTATCTTTCTCTTGAGAACATGCAGCCAAAAGCAGCATTACCAATATCAATAATAAAGAACACCTTATTGCTTTCATCCTGAGTTTGCGATACATTACGTTTATTCGAGGACAAAGTTACAATAAAAGAGCGGAATATTAAACTATTTTTGTTTGCTTTTATTCCTGCGTAAGTAATAACGACTATAATCATTATAAAAGTAAGAACTCCTGCAAAACAAAATTATAACTGTCACACAGAAGTCTCAACTTTCCTTAAATTAGCAGACTATAGTATTGTCTGTCTTTAGAAGCCTTCTTGTATC
>CALBJK010000254.1 GCA_937892695.1 uncultured Prevotella sp. | reverse complement strand
AAAAAGAAGAATTGGCTTATGGTTTTTACAAGCCGATAAGGATGGCGGTACATAATCGTGAAAACATATTCACGCTGAAGAAACGTGCCGTCATGAGCGACAAGTTCAATTACATTGCCATCTCCGACCCACAGGTGGAAAACGCGCACGACATGAGAAGATGGACAACGGAGACTGTCCCCGACCTGATGCGTACGGCGGCAATTCTGCGCAAAAAAGGTGATGTGGTGGCTATGACGCTCGGCGATCTTGTCTTTGACAATATGCAGATGTACTCCCGTTACGCTTCGTCGCTGAAAAACAAGCAGATGACGGTTTTCCAGTGTGTGGGCAACCACGACCTGGACAAACGCTATGCCGACCTTCATAACAGTGAGGAAGGAGCGCATAACTATGCTGAACAACTGTACGGACATTTCTTCGGGCCATCCAACTACTCGTTCAATATCGGCAAGACGCACATTATAACGATGAAAAACATAAACTACCGTGGCGGGTACAAATATGAAGAAGAGCTGACCGAAGCCGACCTTGAATGGTTGCGCAAGGATCTAAGTTACGTGCCAAAAGATATTCTCGTAATTATGAACATGCACGCTCCGGCATGGAACAATATGGAAAGGCAGGACAATATAACAGACGCACAACGGCTGGAAGAAGTTCTGTCCTCACACAACGTACACGTGTTCTGTGGTCACACACATTTCTTTGAGAATGTAGAAGTGTCGCCCCGTCTTTACCAGCACAACATAAGTGCCGCTTGCGGAGCATGGTGGAGCAGCAACGTCGGCAGATGCGGTGCACCGAACGGATACATGGTTGTGCCTATCGACGGTACGCACATAATGTGGTACTATAAAGGCACCAGGTTGAAAACGTCGTATCAGATGCGTGTGTACAAGCCGAAGACTTTCCGCACACAGTACAACTATGTAGTAGCCAACGTGTGGGACTACGACCCTCACTGCCGTGTGACATGGTATGAGGATGGGAAATACAAAGGACGTATGCAGCAATTTACTGCCGAGGACGAAACCTTTCTGCGTACCAAACCGCTCAGGTCGCAACGCGTGAAGACTGCCCATCTGTTCAGAGCCAAGCCTGCTCCAAAATACCGGACAGTGAAAGTGGTGTACACGAACCGATTCGGACAGAACTTCAGTTACACTATAGTCAACCGCAACAACCGTCCGTTTCTGACAGACTGACGGTAAAGAGAGCCTAGAAAATAACATTCTTAATCTGAATTCAATTCACCAAATGTCATTATTATTTCAAATAATGTCGTATATTTGCAGCGGTATTCAACTTTTAAAAACGTTGTGCGTATGAAAATCATAGTTATTCGAGGTATCGGAAAAATCTTTACAAAGATTGTCGTCTTCAAGAACGGAGAACAAGTGGCAGTTTGTCCGATGAGAGATAATTATTGTGAGATTGACGCAAAGGAAGGCGACAAGATTGTCGTAGGACTGAAAAGCATAGGTAATACCGGACAGGTGTTGGCTTCGTTTGTCTACCATAACGGCAACGATGTCCTGCTTATCTGTCCTACCGATTTGTGCAGGAAATGGGAGACAGCCAACTTTATGGTTCTCCCTGTCTTGTGTATGCTGTTCTTCATCCTGGCCAAGGCGATAGAGTCGGATGCGTGTGAATGGCTCTTCACGGGTACGTTCGTTCTGACGGTCTTGTCTATCATTTGTATTCAGTCGTGTCCTTTTTATCCTTCTTTACAGAATAAAATGTTCCGGTTCGATTTTCTTTGACTTTTGATGCTTGTATGTTTACTCATGATTGATGATGACAATAGGCGAACATTTGTAGTATGATAATTTTGCAATTTCGTTTTTTTTCCCTCCTTTTGCATCCGATTATAAAATTTGATGGTTCCGTAGCTTAGCTGAATAGAGCGTCAGATTCCGGTTCTGAAGGTCCTGGGTTTGAATCCCAGCGGAATCACTGGGTGTATGAGCGGAAATCCTTGGTTTTCAAAGGGTTTCCGCTTTGTTTTGCCATTCCGGGAATCGGCTGGCCTTCTGCTGTTTACGGCGGATTCCGTGGTAAAGCATGCAGAACCGTTCGTAATACGTTCGTAAAAATTTAATAGGCAAAATGGTTTATGAAAGTGGCCTGTACGGCTGAAAACAAGAGCTTTAACCGTTCGTGAACCGTTCTGGGAACGTAAGTGGCCGTTCGTAAACCGTTCGTAAAATCCGGCTGAAAAAACAAATGATATGGCAACATTAAAGGCGATGGTTAGGAAAGATATGGTGAGGAAGGACAAGACGTATAACGTGTTTATATGTCTGCGTCATGGAAACAAGGCGAGGTATTTGCCTACTTCAATGTATGTGACCAGACGCGAGCTGACTTCTTCGTTCAAGATAAAGGACGAGCAGGTCATTGAGAGGTGCGAGGAAATCTTACGTGAATACAGGAAAAGGATGATGTCTCTTAACTTGGACATGAACGACGTGGACATTGACACGATAGTATCCGTCTTGTCGCGAAAGAACGGCTCTGGCAAGATTTCGTTCACTGAATGGGCCGAGGAGTGGCTGCGCTCGTGCGGACGGAAGGGCGTGAAGAACTATGCTTCGGCGGTGAATGCGCTGAAACGGTTTGCCGGGCGTGACAATGTGCTGTTCGCCGAGGTGAACTCGAAGCTGATGGAGGCTTTCGTCGACAGCTTGAAAGACCGTCCCAGGGCACAGTCGCTTTATTCTAACGCCATTGTGAAGATTTTCTCTGACGGATTGCATCATTACAATGATGAGGATTCCGGAGTTTTTGTTGTAAAGAACACATTAAGCAGATATACTCCCCCGAAACAGAATGTGGCGAAGAAACGGGCTTTGGATGTTGATACGGTGAGAAGGATTTTCGCGCTTGCATACGACGGAGAGGAATGGAAAGGCAAATGCAGCAGGCATGACCTTGCTCTGGATTGTTTCCGTCTGTCGTTCGGACTGATGGGCATGAACTCTGCCGACCTGTTCGGGGCGACGGAGATGGCCGGTGACGAGATAGTATATTTCAGGGCAAAGACCCGTGACAGACGCAGCGACAATGCGGAAATGAGGGTCAGGGTGCATCCGTTGTTGAAACCGCTTGTGGAGAAATACCGCGGCTCGGGCGGCCATGTGTTTAATTTCCACGAGCGGTTTTCGTCGGAATCGGCTTTCAACAAGGCGTTGAATGTCGGGCTGAAGGATGTGGGGCATGAATTGGGTGTGGAAGGCTTGCAGTTTTATGCAGCGCGGCATTCTATGGCCACGATAGCCCTGAATGACGTTGGGATAGACAAATATCTGGTGAACGACATGCTGTGCCA
>CALBJK010000253.1 GCA_937892695.1 uncultured Prevotella sp. | reverse complement strand
CCATGTCAAAAAAGGACCGGTATTCGCCAATTTCGTTCTTGCCGATGAGATCAACCGCGCCCCAGCCAAAGTGCAGAGCGCGCTGCTCGAAGCCATGCAAGAGCACCAAGTGACAATAGGCGACAACACATTCAAGCTTCCCAATCCTTTCCTCGTTATGGCCACACAGAACCCGATCGAGCAGGAAGGTACATATCAGTTGCCTGAAGCCCAGGTCGACCGTTTCATGCTCAAGGTTGTCATAGGCTATCCGTCTATAGAAGAAGAAAAGCTGATTATACGCGAAAACATTAGCGGCAGCATGCCGACTGTAACCCCCGTGACAACTGCAGAAGACATCATGAAGGCAAGAGAAGTTGTCAACCAAGTCTATATAGACGAGAAAATAGAACAATACATTGCCGACATCGTGTTTGCTTCAAGGTATCCTGACCGTTACGGTATGCCGGAGCTGAAGGATCTGATAACATTCGGTGGCTCACCGCGTGCAAGCATCAATCTGGCAAAGGCTTCACGTGCTTACGCTTTTATAAAACATCGCGGCTATGTCGTTCCTGAAGACGTGCGTGCCATAGCCCACGACGTGATGCGTCATCGCATAGGTCTGTCTTACGAGGCCGAAGCCAACAATGTCACAAGCGAGGAAATAGTGTCAAAGATAATAAATAAGGTGGAAGTGCCATAATTGCTTGAGAAGGAAACAAGTACCTCTAAAAAATTATCATAGTGGACACATCAGATATACTAAAAAAAGTACGCAAGATTGAAATCAAGACCCGTGGACTAAGTCAGAACATTTTTGCGGGTCAATATCATTCTGCCTTTAAAGGTCGCGGTATGGCATTCGCAGAAGTACGCGAATACCAGTTCGGTGATGATGTCCGCGACATAGACTGGAATGTCACAGCACGTTTCCGCAGACCTTATGTCAAGGTGTATGAAGAAGAGCGCGAGCTTACCGTAATTCTTTTAATTGACGTTTCCGGCTCGCTTCAGTTCGGAACATCTCACCAGACGAAAAACGACATGGTGACGGAAATCGCATCAACAATCGCCTTTAGTGCCATACAGAACAATGACAAAATCGGTGTCATATTCTTTTCAGACCGCATTGAAAAGTACATTCCGCCGCAAAAAGGAAGAAGACACATTCTTTATATAATACGAGAGCTGCTCGATTTTCACGCCAAAAGCAAAAAAACGGATGTCGGATTAGGAATTGAGTATCTTACTCGCGTGATGAAGCGGAGATGTACGGCATTTCTTATAAGCGATTTTTATAATAATGGTAAGAGCATAGAGAAAGAATTGCAAATAGCAAACAAGAAACACGATGTCATGGCACTGCAAGTCTATGACAAACGCGACAGGCTTCTGCCTGACATTGGACTTATGAAAGTAAGCGATGCCGAAAGCGGACATGAAATGTACATAGACACAAGTTCCAGAAAGATAAGAGAGGCTCACTCCCGTTACTGGGAAAGGCGTGAAGAGGATATCAGGACATCATTTGCAAAAAGCAATGTAGACTGGGTTTCGGTAGCTACAGACGAAGACTATGTGAAATCAATGTTAATTCTGTTTTCTTCAAGAAACAAATAATCGATGTTATTAGGGTATTTGAAATTGAAAAGATTTGTCATTATAACATTTACGCTATTGTCCACATTAATGGTCAATGCCCAAGTGCAAGTGGAGGCGAAAATTGACTCTATTGCCATTTTTATAGGACAACAGACGCAGATGGTCGTAAACGTAACTGCCAAAAGAAACTCAAGAATTCAATTTCCAACATTCCAACGTTCACAATATATAACGCCAGGAGTGGAAGTGCTCTGTTCTGCACCGGCAGATACGTCAATGACAGACAACGATATGATGACCGTATCAAAGTCGTTTACACTAACGAGCTTTGACGAAAAGCTCTATGCCATACCAGGTATGAAGGTTAAAGTAGACGGTAAGGAATATCAAGCCAACCAATTGGCTCTCAAAGTTGTAACTTTAGACGTAGACACGCTCCACCCCAATCAGTTTTTCCCTCCGAAAGATGTCCAAGACAATCCTTTCGACTGGAAAGAATGGGCACCGGCATTCTGGCTCAGCCTTGTCGTACTCATCCTGTGCGTAGTCTTTGTCTATCTTGTCATAAGGCTGAAGCAGAATAAGCCTATAGTAATGCACATCAAGGTCATAAAGATTGAACCGCCGCACAAGAAAGCCCTGAACGCCATAGACAAATTGCGCAGTGAAAGGACGACTTCGGCAGATGACCAAAAGACATATTACACCCAACTGACAGATGTCATAAGGCAATACATCGCAGACCGCTTCGGATTCAACGCCAAAGAGATGACCAGTTCAGAGATTCTTTTCCGGTTAAAAGAAAACGGCGACCAGAAAATGATAGACGAGCTGAAGGAACTTTTCACCACAGCCGATCTTGTCAAATTCGCCAAGTACTCTACATTGTTAAACGAGAACGACTTGAACCTCGTCAATGCCGTCAAGTTCATCGACCAGACAAAGATAGAAGGGAAACCCACCGAAGAGCGGGTAGTACCAAAACTGAGCGAAAACGACATAAAGAGCCGGACAAACCGTGTGTACATAAAAACAGCAATGGTTGTTTTCGGCGCATTGATAATAATAATAGTAGGATATGTCATATATCATATCTGTCTTTTGATGGAATAACAAGAAATGGAATTCGCAAATAAAGAATATTTCTTACTTCTGCTTCTGTTAATACCATACATATTATGGTATTTCCTTTATCGGAAGAAAAGCGAACCAACAATGCGTATGAGTGATACAAACGCGTATCGGTTCGTAGCAAAGAGTTGGCGCATGAGAATGATGCACCTTCCGATGGTATTGCGTAGCCTGGCCTTCGTTCTGCTGGTCTGCATACTTGCACGTCCCCAGACTCACAACTCATGGGGACAAAAATCGGTCGAGGGAATAAACATTATGCTGGCAATCGACGTTTCGACATCAATGCTGGCTGAGGATCTCAAGCCTAACCGTATAGAAGCCGCCAAGAATGTTGCCGCAGAATTCATATCGGGTAGACCCGATGACAATATTGGACTGACCATCTTTGCAGGCGAAGCCTTCACACAGTGTCCTATGACGACAGACCACGCCACCCTGCTTAACATGTTGCAGACGGTACGTACCGACATTGCGGCAAGCGGAACAATAGCCGACGGTACAGCAATAGGCATGGGACTTGCAAATGCCGTGTCACGTCTGAAAGATATCAAAGCCAAAAGCAAAGTCATAATACTTCTTACCGACGGCAGCAACAACATGGGAGACATATCACCTATGACAGCTGCTCAAATTGCTAAAAGTTTCGGCATAAGGGTTTACACGATTGCAGTCGGGACAAACAAGACTGCCCCCTACCCTGTTCCCGTTGCCGGAGGCGTACAATACGTGAACATGCCTGTCGAAATTGACTTTGAAACACTTCGAGAGATTGCAGCCACAACAGACGGCAATGCCTACCGTGCCACAAACAACAGGGAACTCGCACAAATATACAAAGACATTGACAAACTGGAAAAGACAAAAATGAACGTAAAGAAATTCTCTAAGCGTTATGAAGCCTTCCAGCCGTTTGCCATTGCACTGATATTGGTACTGCTGCTCGAAATACTTTTAAGAACAACAGTTTTACGCAGAATACCATAATATAAGGAAATATGTTCAGATTTGAAGATCCATCATATTTATGGTTACTGGTTTTAATACCAGTACTAGTCATGTTACGCTTTCTAGCCTACAGGCATAGAAAAACCAAGCTGAAACGATTTGGCGAAACAAAACTC
>CALBJK010000252.1 GCA_937892695.1 uncultured Prevotella sp. | reverse complement strand
GTTACATGCTAATCGCTTCAGTGATAGCTGCTGCAACTTTTTTCGTACTCTATTTTTCGCTCTTTCCGATTTGGGGCAACCATGCTTTGTGGCTTGCTTTCATCGTCTATCTGTTCATGCGTGGTGCTGTCCAGAGCGTTATGATGACGGTTACGCATATTTGGCGTTAACTTTCTTTTGCTTATTGTCGTGCAAGATTTCTCTTCCGGCTTCATTCTCTATGTGTAAACAAAAATGAAAATGATGAGAAAACATAATTTTATTGCAGCAGCCATCGTGGCGTTGCTTTCCGCTGTTGCCATGGTTTCGTGCTCAGATGACGACAAGGATGAATGGTACTATCCTGCAGGTCTTCCCAATGCCATCGTGACAGTAAAGCCTGTGGCCGACAAGGACAGCTTCTATATGCAGCTCGACGATTCGACGCGTTTACTGCCGCTGAACATCAGAAAATCGCCTTACGGGGATAAGGAGGTTAGGGCTTTCATCAACTTCAGTTATGCAGAACAACCAGGCAATACCCGTGACTTCAAGGTCTACATCAATTGGATGGACAGTATATTGACCAAAACGATGTCGCCAGATCTCGGCTCGACGGAGAATATATCGAAGTACGGTCAGGATCCAGTCGAATTGCTTCGCAACTGGACAGTTTCTGAAGATGGATATCTGACTCTCAACTTTATGACTAAGGGAGGGCAAGGAACTGTGCATTATGTCAATCTGGTAGCTTCGAATCCATCCAATCCTTATGAAGTAACGTTCTACCACAAGTTGGAAGGTTACGGATATGACAGTCGTGAAGCTCAGGGCGTAGTGGCATTCAGACTTGATAAACTTCCCGATACGGGGGGCAAGACCGTAGACCTCACGGTAAGATGGAAATCGTATGAAGGCGACAAGACCACTACTTTCAAGTATACTACCCGCAAGGCTTCAAAGGCCGGTGAACTACGTCCTGGCGAATATATGAAGAATGTGAGATGACATAAAACCTCAGCAGAAACCAGACTTCAACTTTATACCCCGTCGCAAACAGAAATAAACAGGTATTAGACTATATTTGATTTTCAAACCTATCTGAAACTGACCATTCAGGAAACTGCTGTAGGGCTGCCGTGATAATTACGACAGCCCTGCTTTTTACCACAACATTATATAATTGCTGGTTTTTTCGTAATACCTGTTCTTTAATCGGAAAATTTTATGTAAGTTTGCATAAGGTAATGTATAATACAGGCCTTCATTCTTTGAAAACGAAAATACATACGAATATGAGAAAGAGCATATTGTTGATATTTCTGATAGCGATTCTTGTTACTAATGTCGCTATGGCTGACAGCTACACTTCGCTGTGGAAGAAAGTGGATAATGCGGCAAAGAAAGACCTTCCTAAAACAGAGTTGAAACTCCTGCAGCAAATTTCCGGCAAGGCTTCGTCCGACAAGGCTTACGGCCATTTGTTGAAAGCCCAGGTCTGTATGGCCAATGTACGCAGGCTGATTTCGCCCGACTCTTTGTCGATAGACGTTGCACGTATAGAACGACTCGAACGTGAGGCTTCATCGTCCGACCCGGTGCTGGCCGCTGTCTACCAGTCGGTTCTCGGCCATTTCTATGGAAAGTGTCTAGAACGCACTCCTGAGAATGACAGTATCAGCCGTGCTTACTATCGCCAGTCTGTAAGCCATCCGGAGAAACTGGCAGCTGTAGAAGCTGTTGCTTATTGTCCGTTTGTAATAGATGGTGTTGACAGCCGCATCTTCCATGACGATTTGCTTCATGTGCTCGGAATGGAGTCGGGCGAGTATCGCACGCTCTACAATTATTATGAACACCACGGAAACCGTTCGGCCGCTTGCATAAGTGCTCTGCTTGGTGCAAGAGAGACGCGTGAAGGTGTTTTCCTGAGAATGAACAAGTCGAAGTATATCCAGACTCTCGATTCACTCATTAATGCTTACGCCGACTTGGATGTGGCCGGCGAACTCGCTATCGAGCGTTTCGGTTTTATGGAAAAGGCTGAAGACGTTACTGCCAAAGACAAGATAAACTATATCAACTACGCTCTGATGAAATGGGGCGCATGGCCAAGGATGAACATCTTGCGCAATGCGTACAAAAGACTGACGCTGCCCAGTTTTCATGTCAGACTCGACGACAACGTGGCTGTAGAGGGCCAGCCTTTCAAAGTGTATATTCTGGGAGTCTGTAATATTGATGAGCTGAGAATGACTGTAAGGAAGGTGAACGTGAGCGGTGATACAGAACTGTCTCCAAATATTCCTAAAGATTATGCCAAGTTACGCAAACTGTTGAAACCGGGTCAGGTAGGTTCGTTCACAAGGCATTATTATGGCCGTCCTGACTACGAGGTTAACAGAGATACAATTATTATGGAGGGTCTTCCAGCGGGAGTTTACATGCTCGAAATGACTACCGACAACACTTCTGTACCCGTGGAGCGCGTGCTGTTGAGAGTTTCCGGACTTTATCCAGTTACCGAAGCCTTGCCAGACAAGAAGTTACGTCTCGCGGTGCTTGATGCCGTAACCGGGAAGCCCGTTAAGGGAGCCAAGGTCTCTTTCTATTATAGTGACCGCTTTGGGGCTGTGAAAGACAGTGTCGTCACTGTTGACACAGATCCTAATAGTGAAGCACTCATTTATGACACGCGGCTTTTACGGGAATACCGTGTATTTACCGCGACAGATAACGCCCTGCCCAGAATAAGCGTTAATGCAGCATTCAGTTATTACAAGCATACTGACGACTACTTGTCGTGCAAGGTCTATACAGACCGGCGCATTTACCGTCCGGGACAGACCGTACATGTGGCAGCTTTGGTCTATAGTATGAAAGATCTTGACGCTAAAGCCGTCGATGGTAAGAAAGTAAAGCTTACTCTGCGCGACGCTAATTATAAGGATGTCGGCAGCAAAGAGGTCGTTTCCGACGCTTTCGGTATGGTTTCCACCGATTTCGTATTGCCTTCTTCCGGACTTACAGGAACGTTTTCTGTGGTGTCGGATATGAGCGGCTCGGCATATTTCTCAGTTGAAGAATACAAACGTCCGACATTCTCTGTTGAGTTTGAAAAGGTGAAGACCGCATACCACGCTGGTGACACTGTAACAATGAAAGGTACAGCGAAGAGCTTTGCCGGTGTGCCGGTGCAGAATGCAAGAGTTGTTTACACTGTGATGCGTCGTCCTGTGTGGTGGTGGCGAGACAGCAATGGCTCCGACTTGCTGAAACAAGTGATGAAAGACACAGTTATGACGGCCTCGGATGGAACGTTCAGTGTGCGCGTTCCTATGGTCCTACCAGCTACAGAAAAAACGTCGCCCAATCGTTTCCTCTCATTCGACATCAGTGCAGATGTGACCGACAATGCAGGAGAGACGCGAAACGGAACTTCTTCGCTACCACTTAGCGACCGTCCTACATTCTTCTCGTGCGAGATGCCGGAGAGAGTAATGCGTGACAGCTTGAAGACAATTAATTTCAAATACATAAACAATGCCGGACAACCCATAGATGGAAATGTCGAATACTACATTGACAAGGTAAAACATGTTTGCCGTGCCAACGAAACTGTATGTATTGAATCGTATTTGTTAAAGTCTGGCAAGCATCTGCTTACCGCATATTGCGGCAATGATACTATCAAGTCGTCGTTTGTAACGTTCACGATGGATGACAAGAAGGTTGTAACCGACACGCCAGACTGGTTCTTCATAAGTTCTGATAAATTTCCGAACGACGGCAGTCCTGTTTTCATCCAGGCCGGTGCCGCCGATTCTGTACAGTATATCGTGTGGACGGTTATTGCCGGCGACCAGATAATCGAAGACAAACGTATAGACCTGCACGACAGCGATTTGTTAACCCGTAGCTTGACTTATAAACCAGAATATGGTGACGGACTGCGTGTCTCTCTCGCATGGGTTAAGAACGGCAAGGCGTACTGTCATTCTGAGCGTATCGCCCGTCCACAACCCGACGACCGTTTGTTGATGACATGGACAACGTTCAGAGACCGTCTGGTTCCGGGACAAAAGGAAACCTGGCGTTTACATATAACTCGCCCGGACGGATCGCCAGCTGCAGCCCAGCTCATGGCTACTCTCTATGATAAGTCACTTGACGAAATCAAGCAACACTCGTGGAACTTCTCTCTCTCAAGATACAACAATATTCCATTTGTTTCTTGGAAGAGCCGTTATGCAGGAGAACTTTCCTTGTATGGAGAACAACCATGGAAATGGTTAAAAGAACGTAGCTTCGATTTCTGCCGATTTGATTATAATGCAGGTTTCGATGATGGCCTTATTACAGGAGACGGGCTTGCGAAAGACAACATTTTTGAATTGTCAAGTCCTAATAAGATTATGTTGACAGGTACGCCGCTTATGAAGAGCCGAGCTATGTTGTCTCAAAATAGTCTTGAAGACCACGAAAACGAAAGTGGTGACAGAAGTGAAGCTCCAACTGCATACGAAGAAACCATTTCTGAAGGAGGCAAGGATGTTCAGATGCGTGAAAATCTTAGTGAGACGGCTTTCTTCTATCCTGGACTCGTAACCGATGGTAACGGAAACGTTGACATCAGTTTCACTCTTCCTGAAAGCATCACTACTTGGCGCTTTTTAGGACTGGCTCACGACCGCAGCATGAACAACGGAATGATAGAAGGCGAAACTGTAGCCAAGAAAAGTGTTATGGTGCAGCCAAATATTCCACGTTTTGTCCGTTCAGCCGACAAGGGCGTAATAACCGCCAGACTGTTTAATACTTCTGACGGAGATGTCAACGGTACGGCACGCATTTCATTCCTCAATCCAGAAACAGAAAAGGAAATCGGTCACAATACTTTGAAATACAATATAAAGAAAGGCGAAACCGGTACTTTGTCTTTCCCGTTTGACATGAAGGATTTAAAAAATGATGGTCTGCTAATATGCCGTGTCATTGCCTCCGGACGCGGATACAGCGACGGTGAGCAGCATTACTTGCCCATATTACCAGACAAGGAACTTGTCACCAACACCGTGGCATTCGTCCAGAACGGAAAAGGCAAGAAGACAATCGACATCGATAAAATGTTTGACGTTAAAGATGCTACAAACAAGCTTACTGTTGAATACACCTCTAATCCTGCCTGGCTAATGATTCAGGCTTTGCCGTCTGTTGCCGAACCGTCAAGCGACAATGCTGTCAGTCTTGCAGCAGCATATTATGCCAACAGTCTTGGACGCAGCATCATGCTATCTTCGCCTGTCATCCGACAGACTGTAGAACTGTGGAAGCAGGAGGCCTCAGACGGACAACAGTCTCTAAACTCAGCATTGGAGAAGAACGCCGAGCTGAAGTCGGTCGTGCTTGAAGAGACTCCATGGATCTCAGATGCCGACCGAGAGACTGACCAGAAACATCGGCTTGTAGACTTTTTTGACGAGTCTTCGATGGGCTATCGTCTGTCTTCTATTCTTGGCAAATTGGCTAAGCTGCAGAATCCTGACGGGTCGTTCAGCTGGTGGCCGGGAATGGCCGGAAGCAACTATATGACTATGGCTGTGACAAAGATGCTTGTAAGACTAAATGCTATAGTCGGTAAACAGGATGAAACTTCAGAGCTGCTTGACGGTGCATTCCGCTATATCACAAACAGCGTATCTAAGGAGGTGTCCGAGTTGCGCATGGCCGAACGTAAAGGTGTTAAGGATATGCTTCCGAGTGATTTTGCGCTTGACTATCTTTATGTATGGAGTCTTGACGGACGCGCTTTGTCTGCCAACGCCCGAGCCGACAAGGACTATCTTCTGAATATTGTCGCCAAGCAAAACTCCGTATACTCTATTTACGGTAAGGCGCGTACAGCCTTTATTCTTGCACATAACAACCATTCATCTAAGGCTGCCGAATTGTTGAAAAGCCTTAAGGAATACACGGTCTATAAAGAAGAGACCGGACGCTACTTTGATACGCCAAAGGCACATTACTCTTGGTGTGATTACCGTATTCCGACACAAGTAAGTGCAATCGAGGCCATAAAGGCTGTTACTCCTGACGACCGAGAAAATATCTCTGAAATGTGTCGGTGGTTGCTTAGTGCTAAGCGTACACAGAGTTGGGACACTCCTATAAATAGTGTTGACGCTGTCTTCGCCTTCCTTGACGGAAATACAAATGTGCTCAACAATGGTGAAGGAGATGCGTTCGTTCTGAAGCTGAACAATTCTAAACTTGATATGCCTAAGGCTACGGCCGGTCTTGGTTATGTGAAAATATCGCATAGCGGAAAGGACATGAAGACATTCTCGGTTGAGGATCTGACAGACCGTACTTCGTGGGGTGCAGTATATGCCCAATTCCTGCAGCCAAGTGTCGGTATCGAGTCAGCTTCGTCCGGGCTTGTCGTCAAACGTGAACTGATCAGGAACGGGCGTGCCATTGCTGCTGGAAGTGCTAACCTCAAGGTAGGCGATAAGATAACAGTACGAATCACAGTTACTGCCGACCGCGACTACGACTTTGTGCAAGTTAGTGACCGTCGTGCCGCATGTCTTGAACCTGCTGTTCAGCTCAGCGGATATCATAGAGGTTACTATTGTGTACCAAAGGACAACTCGACCAGTTTCTTCTTTGACCGCCTATCAAAAGGCCGTCATGTCATCGAGACCGACTATTATGTAGACCGCAGTGGAACCTATCACACCGGAATATGTACCGCTCAGTGTGCGTATAGTCCCGAATTCTCAGCTCGCGCTGAAGCTACGGTCTTTATCGTTAAGTAATCGGCCTGTTGCGGATAAGGCTTCAAAAATAGGACAGTATTGATTTTCAACAAAGATAGTTTAACCGATAAAAGAAAAATGAATAAAACAATATATCTGGCATTGGTATTGCCATTTTTGTGTGTAAAGGCTTCGTCTCAACGATTGGAAGTGGTCAATGATGTCATTGACTGTGGACAGATAGAATACCGTTCACCCGTGACAGCCGAATTTGAGGTGCGTAACAAGAGCAATCGCAGGATACGTATAAGCGAGGTGAAAACCAGCTGCGGATGTACAGCCGTGGAATTTCCTCGTGGCGAAATAGCCAGTGACGGGAACTTTGCAGTACGTGTCACGTATGATGCTATGCAGATGGGCAGTTTTGATAAGCTTGTTGATGTCTACACCTCTTCTGAGAAGAAGCCTTTAGAGTTGAGGCTCAAAGGAAAGGTCGTGCGCGAAATCAGAGATTTCTCTGGCGATTATCCTTTGACTGTAGGATCTCTTTCTGTAGATAAAGATGAATTGGAGTTTGATGATGTTAATATAGGCGATCGCCCTATGCAAAAAATACATGTGCGTAACAGTACCTCATCGCCTGTCCAGCCAGTTGTAATGCATTTGCCTGATTATATGACGGCTGATGTTTCGCCGTCTAAAATTGCTCCCGGTCACTCGGGTGTTATAACTGTTACGCTCAATTCCAAGCGTTTGAAAGACTACGGATTGACACAGACAACAGTCTATCTTGGAACTTTCCCCGGCGATAAAGTTTCCCCTGAAAAGGAAATTGGTATTTCGGCGGTACTGTTGCCCAAATTCGGTAATCTGACCACTTCCGAATTGGCACGTGCTCCGAGAATAAAACTTTCGACAACGGAACTTGACCTCGGTAAATTTTCAGGAAAGAAGAAACTTAAAGGTGAAATCGTAATAAGTAATGAAGGATATTCGACTCTTGAGATAAACAATATGCAGATGTTTACAAATGGTCTTGAAGTGTCGCTCAACAAGTCGAAGATAGAACCGGGCGAAGAGGCGAAACTGAAAATAACCGTTGTAGCCAAGGAACTGAATACGGCTCGTAGGCCACGAGTGCTTATTATCACAAACGACCCTTCACATCCAAAGGTAATTGTTAAAGTTACGGCAAAACTCTGAAACGTATCATGCTTCAAGTAGAAATAGACAGTGCCAGCGGTTTTTGTTTTGGTGTCACTAC
>CALBJK010000251.1 GCA_937892695.1 uncultured Prevotella sp. | reverse complement strand
TGATTTTATGTGTGCTGAAATGCCACTACGAAAAATTTAACGGAGTATTGATTTACGTAGTAAGAACGTATTCCATATCCAGCATCTTGCCGGTGCATCGAACCCGAAGCCATAAGTGCAATACTCGAATTATGTTCCCGGCTCAGCACGAATGCATGTTTCATATA
The DNA here is from genome assembly GCA_937892695.1 of uncultured Prevotella sp. Lineage (GTDB taxonomy): Bacteria > Bacteroidota > Bacteroidia > Bacteroidales > Bacteroidaceae > Prevotella. The sequence goes on along the minus strand of CALBJK010000251.1, from coordinate 8,595 downwards.
AGCCTCATAACGGTCGGTTTCGATACCTATCTTATAGCGAGGCATGTTCGAAGAAATATGTACATGATGTTCAGTCTGTCCGCTGAAGCGGTCTTCCTTCAGCAGACTCACCCCTCCATGAAAAATATACTTTGAATTGTTATACAACCATCGGTTCTGAAGATTGTACTGGCGTATGCCGGGCATATCGCGGAAACCGTCGCCGTTGCCGTCGTGTTCGGCGAAGCGATTCTCGTAGTGTGCCAATATTTCAGAGCTGAGATGCTTGTTAATATGAACATTAGCATCTACATTAGCTTCAAACCGCGCTTCGGTGTCACCATACATGTTCACCGTAACACCTTGTTCGTCTTCAGGCTTGAGGTATTCTATATTGATTTGCCCTGTCATCGACTCATACCCATTCCTAACTGACGAACTGCCCTTAGACACTTGGATACTTTTCATCCACGGTCCCGGAACATAGCCAAGAGCGTATGGTCCGGCAGCACCACGGAAGTTCGGAAGATTCTCTGTGAGCATCTGGACGTAGGTTCCGCTCAGCCCAAGCAGTTTTATCTGGCGTGCACCTGTCGCGGCATCACTATAGTTGACATCTACCGACGGATTGGTGACGAAGCTCTCTCCAAGATTGCAGCAAGCAGCCTTGAAGAGTTCTTCCTTGTCTATTATGTTTCCGTTGGTTGCTCCCTTCATGCGTCTCATACCCGAACGGCGTTGCGTCACCTCCACACCTGCAATATGTTGCTCTGCAAAAGGCATTATACTGTCGGTCAACGATGTTTCATTATGTTCATGAGTATCCTGCGCCGATGCTGCCAGCGTAAGAACAGAAAGCATACTCGATAATAATATAATCTGTTTCAATGTTTTGTTCTGTTTGTTGTCCACAATGCCATACTGATCCGTAAAAGCCGGTCCGTCCTCATACTCGCATTCCTTATCCTTGATAGGCACGATTCTGAGACGATTAAAGCATGTCAGACTGTTTGATTAATTGTGATACGATAGTCTTCAAGTCGCTTATTAAGAAACTGAAGAAACAAAGTCGTTAAATGGCATCAGCCCCGTAGCCGCTTTGTAAAACTGCTGCATACGACGCAACGCCTGTGGCCTACTATCAAATCCTCAATACACAGAACAAGGAAAGCAGTTGTCTTTCTGCTTGGCCTATTCCTCTGGAAAAATGTAAACTGCAGTTTTCCTCTGACGAGACCAAAGAACTTAAGGTCACGCCTCCGACATTAAACAACACCGACACGACAGGAGGGAAGAAGTCGAAATGGGATATGCCTGCACGCGTTGTAGGCGACAGTTTCACGACTTCTATGTCCATACACGGAGGCACAGAAACACAGTCAGGCTGATTTGAAGAATGAAACGAACAGCACATGCCGTTATTGCAACCGCTTTCAGACATACAGCATTCAGGCTTCATTCCATTGTACACATCCATTATTTCGGTAGCTCCGGTATGGGCGCAATGTAGTAAAGCCACCCCACCGCTAATCCAAACTACGATTAGCGACAAGACAATGACTGCGAACAAACGTGCTATTCTTTTCATATAACTCTTGCAAAGTTATTGTTTTTTCATCACTTTACAAAACAAATAAACATCTTTTAAGTAGATATTCAGAATTAAACGCACAATAAGCAACAGAATCGTTACAAAAGCTTATAGTGTGATTCTACACAAAAATCTTTAACTCCGAATACCTACCAATAGAGAAAGAACGCTTATCTGTCCTTATACATCTCATCATAATACTTCTGGTAATCGCCGGAAGTGACGTTATCCATCCAAGCCTGATTGTCAAGATACCAACGTACAGTCTTCTCTATGCCTTCTTCAAACTGTAAAGATGGTTCCCAGCCAAGTTCTCTCTGGAGTTTGCGCGAGTCGATGGCATAGCGCAAGTCGTGACCCTTGCGGTCGGTCACGTGGGTGATAAGACCGAGGTCTTCGTTATCCTCACGTCCGAGCAGACGGTCAGTAGTCTTTATCAAAATCTTTACGATGTCGATGTTCTTCCACTCGTTGAAACCTCCGATGTTGTAGGTGTCGGCTGTCTTGCCTTTGTGGAATATAAGGTCAATGGCACGTGCGTGGTCTTCTACGTACAGCCAGTCACGTACGTTCAGGCCCTCACCGTACACAGGCAGCGGCTTGCGGTGGCGGATGTTGTTGATGAACAGCGGTATCAGTTTCTCTGGGAACTGGTACGGGCCGTAGTTATTCGAACAGTTGGTCACAATGGTAGGCATTCCGTAGGTGTCGTGAAAGGCCCGGACGAAGTGGTCGCTGCTTGCCTTCGATGCGGAGTAAGGGGAATGAGGATTGTACTTCGTTTCTTCGGTGAAGAACTTTGTGCCATAAGCATGGTGGTGTTCGGACGAGGCCTTAGTGGTAAATGGCGACTCTATGCCTTCTGGATTAGTCAGTTCCAATGCACCGTAAACCTCATCGGTGGAGATGTGGTAGAAACGCTTGCCTTCGTACTTCTCCGGCAGACTCTCCCAGTATTCCTTGGCAGACTGCAACAGAGTCAACGTACCCATTACATTGGTATGAGCAAAAGTAAATGGATCTTTTATTGAACGGTCGACATGACTCTCGGCAGCAAGATGGATAATGCCGTCGACCTTGTACTCCTTCATGAGTTTCTGTATCAGCGGATATTCGCAGATGTCGCCTTTAACAAAAGTGTAGTTGGGCTTGTCCTCGATATCCTTTAGATTTGCCAGGTTGCCGGCATACGTCAGCTTGTCAAGGTTTATTATGTGGTACTCAGGATATTTGTTTACGAACAGCCGTACTACATGCGACCCGATAAAGCCAGCACCGCCCGTAATTATTATATTTCTCTTAAATTCCATAATTCGTTAAGTCTTTCATTTTTTCAAATTTTCAATATTTCCTATACACTTCTCCAACGAGTCCACCCAGTAAGGAACCTTCACACCGAACTTATCCTTTATGCTGCGCTTGTCAAGCACCGAGTAGGCCGGACGCTTTACAGGAGAAGGATACTCCGAACTGTAGCAAGGCTGTATGTCGCAACCGGTATGTTCCGAGATTCTTGCTATCATCTGCGTGAAGTCATACCATGAGCAAACGCCCTCATTGGAGAAATGGTATATTCCCTCGTATTCGTTCTTGTCGGTTGCCGTCTTCACCTTGTCCAGTATTATAACGATGGCGTTGGCAAGGTCAAGTGCATAAGTAGGTGTGCCGCACTGGTCGAACACTACCTTCAACTGCGGTTTGGTTGCGGTAAGGTTTAGCATAGTCTTGCAGAAGTTCTTGCCAAATTCTGAATAAAGCCACGCTGTACGGATGATGACATACTTGCAGCCAGAAGCAATTATTTTCTGTTCGCCGTGCAGTTTGGTTGTGCCGTATACTCCCGTAGGTGTTCCCTTCTGGTCGGGATTGCAAGGTACGTTATACGGTTCTTTGCCGAACACATAATCGGTTGAAATCTGTATAAGCACACCATCCACTTCCTTCATGGCTTTTGCCAGATAATCAGGAGCATCGGCATTCAGTTTTTCTGCCAATGCCGCCAATTTCGGGTCGGTCTCACATGCGTCAACGTTTGTCCATGCCGCACAATTGACTATGGCCTGAACGTCGTTGTCCTTAACAATCTTGCGGATGGAATCCATGTCCGTAATGTCCAGATGGACGGTCTTCAAGCCCTCCACCTCGTTGACATCGGTAAATATGTAATTGTCGTTTGTCTTCGTGCTGACGATGCGCATCTCGTTACCGAGCTGTCCGTTAGCACCTGTAACTAATATGTTCATAAATCTTTACCTTTTGCTCTTTTGTTTTTCATAAATAAACGGCGAGTCAAAGTCTTTCAGCATGCCATGCTTAGTGTCTTTCTCGCTCAATATGGCCTTCTCAGTGGGTATGCGCCAGTCTATTCCCAGCGAGGTATCAAGGATACTGATGCCGCCATCAGCCTCCGGGTGGTAGAAGTTGTCGCACTTATACTGGAAAACGGCCTTATCGCTAAGCACGGCGAAACCATGGGCAAACCCCTTAGGTATGAAGAACTGGCGATGGTTGTCCTCGGTAAGCTCCACGGCAACATGCTTTCCATACGTTGGTGAACCTTTACGGATATCTACGGCCACGTCGAGAACAGATCCGCGAACACACCGCACGAGTTTGCTCTGTGTATAGGGTGGAAACTGGAAATGCAATCCGCGCATCACACCATACGAAGACATACTCTCGTTGTCCTGACAGAATTCAATAGGTCCAACCTTCTCATCAAACTCACGCTGTGAATAACTCTCGAAGAAATATCCGCGAGCGTCCTTGAAGATGCGCGGTTCTATTATTGCCACGCCCTCTATTTCAGTCTTTATTACTTCCATCGCTTAAAAATGCATTTGTCTACTCAGAGAACAAAGGTACAGATAAAAACTGAAAAGCAGAAATGTCAGACAAAGACTTTGTCAAATATCGCATACAGAAAATGTGATGCCTATTATCATAATCAAGTCAAAAGATGGCTTTTGCACATTAGGCTGTGAGAAATATTAAGTAACTTTGCACTAAAATAACAAGCTCAAGAGTATATTGGAGCAATTAAATGGATACTTTTCTCTGAAAAATAAGTTACGAACTAACGGATAAGATTGTTTTATGGAAGATTTGGTAAATGGACGTTGCGGCTGGTGTGGTACTGACGAACTTTATGTGACATACCACGACAAAGAATGGGGAAAGCTTGTGAAAGATGACAAAATTTTATTTGAATTTCTTCTGTTGGAAAGTGCGCAAGCCGGGTTAAATTGGATAACAATATTGAAGAAGCGCAATGGTTATCGTGCTGCGTTTCTTAATTTCGAGATTGAAGAAGTAGCGAGAATGACCGATGAAGATGTCAATAGGTTAATTCACTTTGACGGAATTGTTAAGAACAGGTTAAAAATTAAATCAGCCATAACCAATGCAAGACTATTTATTAGCATTCAGAAGGAATTTGGCAGTTTCTTCAACTACATTTTATCGTTTTTCCCCGGGAACCGTCCAATCGTACACACCTTTCATACGTTGAACGAAATACCGGTCTCTTCGCCTGAATCTGATGCTATCAGTAAAGACATGAGAAAAAGAGGGTTCAAGTTTTTTGGAACAACTATTTGTTACGCATTCCTGCAAGCTACTGGATTTGTTAACGACCATTTGTGTGATTGTATATGCAGGAACAGTTTCAAATACAAATAGCACAGACTTTTTTCCCAACGAAATGCAACCCCATTATGCACATACAGAAACAGCCAGACCACATTGTCTACATGCTATCTTCTACCGAGACAATTTTTACCATGAAATTGGTATAATCGGATTTTTTTGTGTAAGTTTGCAATATCTTTTTTAAATTAGCACCATAAAAATGAGAGGAAAAATAGACTGCTTCCTGCCATGCTCTGACTACAGCGAAACCAATATTACACTACGTCAGCTAAAGCAAAGCAAGACCGTAAACAACATATACCTTTTGGCAAGTGCCGAATATATCAGCTGTCACACCGTCAATGAGGACTGCTGTATGATTGCCACAGACATGCCACTATCATCTAACGCGATGATCAGTATAGCCGAAAACATTACTGCCGATTATGCTCTTATAAGCTTGAAAGCCACGCCTATAGCTTTCGGTATGTGTGCTCTCGAGCGTATGCTACGCGTAGCTGTAGACAGCGGTGCCGGGATGATTTACTCCGACTGCTACAGTCAGCACGAGGGAAGTAAACTGTTTCATCCTGTCATCGACTACCAGAAAGGCAGCATACGCGATGACTTCGACTTCGGGCAGTTGGTACTTATCAGCCGGAAATCCCTAAGAAACTATGCAGACCAACGCCAGAACACAGACTATAAATGGGCTGGGTTCTATGACCTGAGGCTCCATATAAGCCGTGAGTCAGACATTCTACACCTCGACGAACCTCTCTACACCGAGCTGGAAACCGACAACCGCAAAAGTGGAGAAAAGCAGTTCGACTACGTGAATCCGCGCAACCGCGATGTGCAGATAGAGATGGAACATGCCGCGACACACCATCTCGAATGCCTGAACGCACTGGTCGACACATCTCATTATCCCGACATCGATTTCGACGAACAGGAGTTCGACAGCGAAGCATCGGTCGTCATCCCTGTATTCAACCGCGAAAAGACGGTAGCCGATGCCGTCCGGTCGGCTCTCGGGCAGAAAACAAACTTCATCTACAACGTCATCGTTGTAGACAATCACTCGACTGACGACACGACAAAGATTATAGACGACATCGCCACTACAGACAAACGTCTCATCCACATTATCCCAGACCGCACCGACTTAGGCATCGGAGGATGCTGGAACGTGGCTATAGCCGATAATCGTTGCGGACGTTTCGCCATACAACTCGATAGCGACGACCTCTACTCTTCGTCCGAGACACTACAGCGCATCGTCGACGAGTTCCACAGACAGAAGGCAGCAATGATAGTAGGCAGCTACCGCATGTGCGACTTCGCCCTTAATACACTACCTCCAGGACTTATTGACCACCACGAGTGGACGGAACAGAACGGTCCAAACAATGCCCTGCGCATAAACGGACTCGGAGCACCGCGAGCCTTCTTCACGCCACTGGTACGCCAGATACAGTTTCCTAACACAAGTTACGGCGAAGACTATGCTCTCGGACTGGCTTTCAGCCGACGTTACAGGATAGGACGAATCTACGACGAACTATATCTGTGCCGACGTTGGACAGGCAATAGCGACGCAGCCTTGAACATAGAGAAGACCAATGCCAACAACACCTATAAAGACCGGCTGCGCACCATTGAGATATGCGCCCGGCAACGTATGACACAGGGACATGCCGACTACACATCAGACAGTTCGCTGTCAAGATTCTTCAACCGCCAGCTCGAAACATGGCCTGAAGTCAGACAGCACTACCACGACTTGCGACATATAAGGACACGCGAAATTTCTGATGGAGACAATACGCTGAGACTGCAGTTCAATCCTGCCAGGATAGTATCTACCGGAGCGCATATCGACAAGGCTTCTCTATCCAAGCGTCCATGCTTTCTTTGCGCCTCAAACAGGCCGGAGGAACAAGCAGTAAAGCCTGTCGACGATCAATTCGTCCTGCTGGTCAACCCCTACCCCATACTTCCTGTTCATTTTACAGTACCGCTACGGAGTCACTGCCCCCAGTCTGTTCTCAGACATTATGCCGAACTGTACCGTCTTATAGAACTTTATCCAGACCTGATGGTATTCTATAACGGTCCGAAATGCGGAGCTTCCGCACCCGACCATCTCCACTTTCAAGCAGGTTCGAGCGGACTGTTGCCATTACAGACAGAATGGCATCGTCTGCGGCGCGAAACCGAGACTGTAATCAAAGGAGACAACGGCTCGACTGTTTCCTATTCCAACGATTACACTGTTCCGATTTTCATCATCGAGTGCCATAAACCAGACGACGGAGTGGCTCTATTCAGAAAACTGTATGCAGCCATGCCGATACGCGACGGTGAGACCGAGCCCATGATGAATATCGTAGCCTGGTATAGCGGAGAAAGTTTCGTGTCTGTTGTCATTCCACGACGCAAACACCGTCCCGACTGCTATTATGCTAAAGGTGAGAGTCAGATGCTGATAAGTCCTGGAGCACTCGACATGGCAGGATTGGTGGTGATGCCGCGTGAGAACGATTTCGTCAAGGCACAGCCACACAAGATAATTGCAGCGATAAAAGAATGTGGTATCACCGATGCCGAAGGTTCGGATATTGCTGACAATCTGAAAAAAGAAAATGACAATACCACTCTCTGCGACTGTTTCGGCGGTAAACAGCCAATAGTCTCTGTAGGAATTGTCAGCGGTTCGTGCATTGACTTCTCGCTCAATGGCCCTTACATGGCTAAGGGCGAAAAGATAGAAGGCCGACAGACTGTAAAAATTTCAGAAGGTGGCCTGCTCTGGAACGGCAACCAATATCGTGAACTGACATTCATTCCACAATCCGGACACGCCTCGTTTTCCTTGGAAAACGTGACTATCGGAGTAAACTTCCACTGGGAGAGAAAGGAAACTCAGACCTTCTTGGGCACGCTCAAACTGGTGGTAGAAGCCGACAGCGTATGCGCCATCAACGAGCTACCGGTCGAAGAATATCTGTGCAGTGTCATTTCAAGCGAAATGAGTGCAACCTCAAGCATGGAACTACTCAAGGCTCACGCCGTCATATCCCGTAGCTGGCTGCTCGCGCAGATGGAAAAACGCCGTCGACAAAGTGCAACAGGCGGATTTTTTTCGTTCGTAAAGAAAGACGACGAACTGATACGTTGGTATGACAGAGAAGACCATACCATTTTCGATGTCTGTGCCGACGACCACTGTCAACGCTACCAGGGCATAACCAAAGAGACAAGTCCTCACGTCAAAGAGGCCGTAAAATCGACTGAAGGACAAATTCTCGCATACGGCAACGATATCTGCGACGCACGTTTCAGCAAATGTTGCGGAGGAGTGACTGAGGAATTCCAGTATTGCTGGGAGG
>CALBJK010000250.1 GCA_937892695.1 uncultured Prevotella sp. | reverse complement strand
CTCGTAGAAGTCGGGCTGCACCGTTATGCCAAGATGGGGCTGCACCTTGGCCCAGGTGCGCGGGTCGTCCTCGCGGTCGTCAACGTCGGGCATGAACAGCGAGGCGAACACCGAGTCGTTCTCGGCCTCGCCGCGCAGTATGCGTTTCACTCCTTCGAGTTCATGGGCGAACGGTCCGTCCACCACCTCCGATGCGGTGGTGATGATCACCACGAGCGGCTCGCGGCGCGGGCCCATCGAGGTGGTAAGGACGTTCTTCAGGTCGGCACCGTTCTTGCCCGCCGTGTTGCGTGCCTGGGCATACTCGTCCATGATCACGAGCGAGGCGAACAGACCGTCCTGTGTCTTGGCGTTGGCGGTGAGGCAGCGGATGAGGCTGTCGCGCGAGCGGTCCTTGAAGGTTATCTTCTCGCGGTTGACGCGGAAGTGGCGTTCCTGCGGGTCGATGTCGCGCATGATGGCGCGTATCTCGTCGAAGCATATCTTGGCCTGGTCGTAGGAGTTGGCCCCGACGTAGGCCTGGGCGTTGCTGTCGCCGAAGAGCATGTCGTACACGGCGAGCGAGGCGGCGCTTGTGGTCTTGGAGAACTTGCGGGGCACGAAGATGTAGGCCGTGCGCGTGAGCCGCCGCCCCTGTGCGTCCTCGAAGCCGAAGATACTGGCGAACTGGAAGCACTGCACCGGGGTGAGCCTGTAACGCTGCCGCCCCGTCGTGCCGTTGAACCGCAGGGTCTCGTAGAAACGGAAGAACATCCTCACCTTGTCAGCCCTCCAGCGGTATTTGTCAAGAAGGGAGAAGAACCTCCTCACGGCAAGCAGCTCGTAGAGGTTGTGCCTCTCGGGGCTTCCTATAACACCCGTGACATACTCCGTCAACCGCGCGTCAGTCCCGCCGAGGGCATGGGCATGACGGGCCGTCAGCACGGCCTCGTTCTCCGTCAGCCATGCCGCGACACTGTCTTTGAACGCCCTCAGACGCGACTTTTCTTCCTCCGTCATACCGCAAATTTAATAAAAAAAGTTTCTTTTTGGCGTAAAATGCCCATTGCAGGGGTATTCTTATCCCAATCGGCTGCACAAATACAGCCACGCCGAATGTCCCTAAAACCGAAAACGCCCTTGCTCCGGTACAAGGGGCAAGGGCGGCGCACCGCAGCCCGGCGGCGGCTTCTGTTCAATTCGGCGCAATAAAGGCCGGGGCTTATTTTATGGTATCGGCGGCACGGCGTATCCGGTCGGCAAGGTCGTTGAGCGCGCCTTTCCTGCCTGTAATCGCATTGTGTCATTTACTTTCGCCGCCTTCTATCCTCGACATGAAGTCTTCCAGACCGTCGTCGCCCGTGTCCTTGACCAGGTCGGCGTAGGTCATGCCGATGTTCTTGCACAGACGCGCCAGAGAGTCCTGAGCGTCGCGCTGAACCTTGAACACAGGATGGGGCGCGAGCTTCTGCCCGTACCGGGTGGTCTCGATGACGGTGGCCTTGTCCAGACCGTCTATTTCGGAGCTGCAGATGTCGAGTGTGCGCATGGTGTTGGCCAGAGCCTCGACGGTGACGAGCAGCCCGTCGTTGTACTTGCCCGCCTTTTTCAGAGCACGGACAATACGAGCCTTGTAGTTGCTTATCTTTTTAGTCATTCTCATTTTAATTTCGTTCCAGCAGATATATTATCATTGTGATCTCAAGAATACTGCGGCAACCCAGTAGGGACGCACGGCCCGTGCGTCCGCAAACAACATTGGGGCACAAAATGGGAGGCCGTTTTTAGTCATGACAAGTCGTTTCAGTAATGAAAGACAGGTCGTTTCCACGGTCATAACAAATCGTTTCCACGGCGTAAGCCATTCGTTTTTCCCATTAAAGCCATTCGTTTTTCCCATTAAAGCCATTCGTTTTTCCCATTAAAGCCATTCGTTTTCCCCATTAAAGCCATTCGTTTTCCCCATTAAAGCCATTCGTTTTTCCCATTAAAGCCATTCGTTTTCCCTGACAAAACCGACCCGAAACCGACCGTTAAAATACATAAAAATATGTTCATTTGCCCGAAGTTCCGCAATTTGGAAAACCACCACGCGTGTGGAAAAAGGTTCGGGCGAGGTTTAACCTTCACCCCCTACCATTAAAAAAAACACCCCCCGGGTCAGCCGATGAACTTGGCGCGGAAGCTCTTCAGTCGTTCTTCCTCCCTGCGCCTGGTCTGGGCTTTGCCGCTGCGCCCCATCTCGGTGTGGACGGCCACGTGGCAGGCGTGGCACAGAGCCATGAGGTTGTGGGGGTCGAACATCAGTGTCTCTTTTTCGCGTAGGGACAGGCCGTCCTCTACCGGCTTTATGTGGTGCACCTCGGTGGCGGCGCGGACGCGGCCTTCAGCCTCGCAGCGCTGGCACAGCGGATGCTCCGTAAGCTTCGCCCTGCGCAGCCTCAGCCACCTGACAGTGTGTATCATGCGGCGGTAGTCCTTATCCTTTGCCATCTGTCATTCTCCTTCCTGTCTTTCCTCTATTATCTTGAATCCGTGCCGTCGGGCTATTAAGTCCTCGTTACGTGCAGGCCTTGTACCGTCTGTGCGGATGAGTGTGTAGGTGTCGTCGGGGTCGGGCTTATACCCTCTCTTGCATATCAGATAATGGCGTGACCTCTGCGCCTTGCGGTTCATTGTGGCATAGACGTAGCGGTAGCGCGTAGGCTTGTTCTCCCATTTGCTCCACAAGTCCATGCGGCGGCGCGCCTCGCGCCTTCTCACTCCGGCGGCATGGCGCTGGTGCCACAGTGCCGTCTTCTCCATGTTGCCCATGCGTTTCGTCCTGAGACGTTCGACAGTCCCTGCGGCGTGGACAAGGCCGAACCGCCGTGCTATGAATGCAGCCGTGCTCCGGCTTATACCGTAAATTTCTTCTATCTCACTTGCCGACCGTGTAGGCCACCACCGTCTGACAATGTCTTCTGCCGTCATCTGCCGCCTCCTTTCCTTTCCCCCACGAGGCGCAGGGGCAGTCCTGCCGCAGTCCATGCCAGCAGGGCCGCGTCGCGCTGCTCCTGGTTGGTGCGTCCGAGGCGTTGCCCCGTGACCGTCTCCAGTTCGGGCTGTGTTATCTTCCCGTCCTTGCCTTTCCACATCGGCGAACCTCCCAGATGCAACGCCAGAGGTTTGACAAGCCTCAGCTCCAGGCCGAGCCACCGGCACATCTCGGCCAGCTTGCGCCCCGTCTCGTGGTTGCGTCCTACGGCGTTGCCCTTGGCCGCCGCCGACCGCAGGGTGTCGCGGCGGCTGAGATGCCAGTTGGATTCGTTGAGCCATCCGGCTTCTACGGCCACGAGGATGCGCCCTCCCGCCTCAGCTTCGCGCTTGCGGCACGTGAAGAGACGCTCCACGGTGTCGGCGAAGCCCAGAGCCTCGACGTCCAGCTTACGGGTAGAGGTATGCAGCTCGGCCACTCCGTTCCTCTCAACGTCCGGGTCTATTCCTATTACAAGTGTGTAGCGTGTCATGTCGTTTCGTTTTAGGATTGTGGTTTAACATTTTTTGAGTATGGGAAACCGCCGTTTTCCTGCCGTATAAACGGCAATTACCCACCCTATTGTCGGCGGTTATGCCGGGGCGGCATTGAACCTGCACCGTCACATGTCTTTCCGTTAGCCGTATCACGGGATATAACCCCGTCTATGGCAGACGGCAATACAAAGAAACCCTGCCTCCTCGGAGCCGGAAGCAGGGTTCTAATATAATTGAAGCCCAACAAGGCGACAATCCAAAACAAACTGTATCTTCGCCCCGAATGAAGACGAGTGCAAAGTAACAACACCAAATGCACAAATGTAGAAGAATTAATCTAAAATGATGTTAAAACGCCCAGATAAGGGCCCAAGCACATATCCAAGCAGTTTAAAATTGGCCTCGTTTATAGGGTCGAAACTCTTCCTGATATAGAGGTCTGTCACTCGCATTGAAGGGTCCGTATGGCAC
>CALBJK010000249.1 GCA_937892695.1 uncultured Prevotella sp. | reverse complement strand
AAAGGTCGTCGGACAAAATGGCTTAGGGACGATGACCGATATTGACGGTAATTTTACACTCCAAGTAAAGTCGCAAGGAACTGTCGAAATATCGTACATAGGTTTCGTCGCGCAAAAGCTGAAGTTTCGTCCCGGGCAAGTCTTAAACGTCAGACTGGAGGAAGACTCTCAGACTCTTGACGAACTTATCGTCGTAGGTTTCGGAACACAGAAGAAAGTCAATCTGACAGGAGCTGTGTCTGTAATAGGAAGCAAGGATTTGGCGCAGCGTCCTGTGCAGAGTGCGGCCACAGCACTGCAAGGACTTGTACCGGGACTGCAAATCAATCAGTCGAGCGGTGCAATGGAGTCTTCGCCTTCCATCAATGTACGTGGAATCGGAACAATAGGCCAAGGGTCAAAGGGAGATCCGCTAATACTCATAGACGGAGCCGAGGGCGACATCAACACTCTGAATTCTCAGGACATAGAAAGCGTGTCGGTGCTGAAAGATGCGGCAGCCTCGTCTATCTATGGCTCGCGTGCTCCTTTCGGCGTGATACTCATAACTACCAAAAAAGGAAAGAAAGGCAAGGTAAGCGTCAACTACAACAACAGTTTCCGTTTCAGCGATCTCATACGGGAAAAACAAATGATGAATTCGGTCGATTTCTCGTCGTGGATGAACGATTTGACTGGAGCTGAGGGCGGTTCGCCTTTCATCACCGACCAACGCATGAGCCAGATAGTAGAGTATCACAACGCTAAGCCTTACAGTCCGGGTGTCAGACAACGTGCAGACGGCACGTTCATATACGCCGCTCAGAAGAATCCCAACAATACTCAATACTGGGATGACGGCTACGAATATGGCATCGACGACGTACAGATTTACGATGTCGTGTACAAAGACCGAAGCTTTGCCATGGAGCACAACGCCAGTATCAGCGGAGCAGGGGAGAAGGTAAACTATTATGCGTCGCTCAATTATCTTGACAATGACGGTTTTATGAAACTCGCTGACGACCGTTACAAACGCTATAATGCTACGGCTAAGATAGGAGCAGATCTGGCAAAATGGATAAAGATGAACTATTCGATGCGTTTTGTCCGTACCGACTATGAACGTCCTTCTTACATGACAGAAAGCCTTTACAACGACATGTCACGTCAGGGATGGCCGATGTTGCCGCTCTACGACCCGAACGGTCATTTGTGGTCGTCTCCCTCGCCCGCTCTGCCTTTAAGAGACGGAGGAAAGAGCCGCACCCAGAGCGATATCACCACCCATCAGCTGGGATTCGTCATCGAGCCTGTCAAGAACTGGAAGACCCATTTAGACTTTACTTACCGAATTTCTAATAATGACAGTCATGAAGACATTCGAACCACTTACGTCTATGATGTCGACAACAATCCTTACATCAACACGCACAACCACGGTTCGTTCAGCGGTTCGTCGTCGGTAAGCGAATCGAATAACAAGGAGAATTATTTCAACTTCCAGGCGTACACCGAGTATGGGTTTGACCTCGGTCAGAAACATAACTTCAATGTTATGGCCGGTTTCCAAGCCGAGCAACTGAAGCAGAGATATTTCTTCGCACAGCGCAACGGCATTCTTGATAATAACCATCCTGAAATAGACATAACGACAGGATTGAGCTATGACGGCAAGATGGTGACACCGTCGGTTTCGGGACGGCGCAACCAATGGCAGACAGCAGGCTTCTTCGGACGACTCAATTACAACTATGACGAGCGTTATCTCGCCGAGCTCAATATCCGGCACGACGGTTCTTCACGATTCCGTAGAGACCAGATGTGGCGTACCTTCCCGTCGTTATCAATAGGATGGAACATTGCAAACGAGAACTTCTTTGCCGATTTGAAGAAAACTGTCGGATTGCTGAAGCTGCGTGCCTCATACGGTTCGCTGGGCAACCAGAACACATCGAGCTGGTATCTCACCTACCAGACGTTAAATTACAGTGCTCTGGCCGGCTATTGGCTGCAGGACGGACTGAAACCGAACGTTGTCTATGCGCCGTCGCTCGTTTCTACAAAGCTGACTTGGGAGAAGATCGAAAGCTATGACATCGGTCTTGATTTCGGGTTCTTTGACAACCGTCTGACGGGTTCGTTCGACTGGTATGTCCGCAACACGAAAGACATGGTGGGCAACGCACCGGAACTTCCTGCTTTTCTCGGTGCCGATGTTCCTGTCACCAACAACACCGACCTAAGGACATCAGGATGGGAGCTGCAGGTGTCTTGGCGCGATGTTCTGGAAAACGGTTTTGGCTATGGTGTTTCTTTCAACTTGTCTGATGCAAGGACAAAGATAACGCGGTATCCGAACAACCCCACAAATAGTCTCAGCAACTACATTGCCGGACGTTACATGAATGAAATATGGGGCTATGAAACTATCGGCATAGCCAAAACTGACGAAGAGATGAATGAGCACTTGGCACATACAGACCAGACAGCACTTGGCAGCAACTGGAAAGCCGGTGACATAATGTACCGTGACATTAACGGTGACGGCAAAGTTAGCAACGGTTATAACACCCTTAACGACCCTGGCGACTTGAAGGTGATAGGCAATTCTACACCGCGCTATCTGATAGGTCTTGACCTTAACGCCTCGTGGAAAGGTTTTGACGTACGTGCGTTCTTCCAGGGTATGCTGAAAAGAGACGTATGGGTAGGCGGAGCTTACCAGTTCGGCGTAGACGGCGGCGGACGATGGTTCTCTATCGGTCTTGAAGATACTCAAGACTATTTCCGCAACGCCGATTCGTGGTCGGTCAAGAACGGATACAGAAGCGAGAACCTCGACGCATGGCTTCCGCGCCCTGTCGAATACTCTTGGAAAAACATGCAGACACAGACCCGTTATCTTCTCAGTGCAGCTTATCTGAGACTGAAAAATCTTCAAGTGGGCTACACCATACCACGAAATCTTGTTGAGAAATACGGTCTTTCTAACGTAAGAGTATTTTTCTCGGCCGAAAATCTCGCTACTTTCACAAGTCTTCCAGAACACCTCGACCCCGAAACAATCGGCACATCGGGTAGTAACAATAACGGGTATCCACTTTCCCGCACACTTTCATTCGGCCTTAATGTATCATTCTAAAAAACAGGAAATATGAAACTACATAGATTTTCGATATCACTTATAGCCCTTACCTTAGGTTTGTCTTCCTGCTCTGACTGGCTGGAACAAGAACCTTTGTCACAGATTACGCCAGACGGCTTTGTCGATGATGCGGACAAAGTAAGGGCTTCAATAGATGCTATCTACACAGACATCATGCCTACACACTCCGGATGGACGGCCGGAATCTACGGATTTGACAACAATACAGATAACCAGATGAGCAATATCCCAGACAACAAATTCGGAACGGGACTATGGCTTGTCAGCAGTACCAACGACGCGTGGTCGTGGCGTAATCTGCGCAATGTGAACTACTGGCTCGAAAAGGCACTTTCGGGTTACAGCACTAAAACTATAAAAGGCGACGAAGTTGCGCTGAAACAGTATATCGGTGAACTTTATTTTCTACGTGCGTACGTCTATTTCGACCTTCGCCAGAAGTTCGGCGACTTGCCTATCTTCACGTCAACCCTGCCCGATGACGAGGGCGCACTCGTTGCCGTAGCCGACCGAAGACCATGTAACGAAGTGTCGCGTTTCGTGATAAACACTCTCGACACGGCCATGACATACTTGAAGAAGGATGGATTTTCGGCTCGTCACACACGCATATCTTATGATGCGGCGATGCTATTGAAATCGCGTGTGGCTCTGTACGAGGCTTCGTGGCTTCGGTATTTTGACGGCACACCCTTTGTCCCTAACGGTGAAGGCTGGCCTGGAGCGACAAAAGAATACAATAAAAATTACAAATACCCGACTGGTTCTGCCGCCAAAGAATCAGAGTATTTTTACGGCGTAGCAGCCGATGCCTCCGAATATGTGGCCGAGAAATACAAAGGAATGCTTGTCACAAATACCGGAACGATACCACAGAGCACCACCGACCCCGATAATCCATATTTCAGCCTTTGGGGTACCACCGACATGTCGGGCACTCCCGAAATATTACTCTGGCGGGAATATAACCACTCGTTGGGTGTGGTTAACATGGTGGAGTCCTCAGTACAAGAAGGCAATTATGCTATAGGTGTAACAAGGGGCTTTGTCGAAACCTATCTTATGAAGGACGGACGGCCTCGCTACGCCTCGTCTTACGTTTACAACGACCAGACAACTACCGACGCCGTAAAAGATCGCGACCCGCGCCTTACGATATTCATTAAAGTGCCGGGACAGAAGAATCTGTTCAAGAACATGAATAGTTCTGGCGGATTTGCCATTGACGAACCAAAGCCAGAAATCATCAAAGGCGGTGACAACTTCTACAGTACCGGATATACTTTGCGCAAAGGCGGAACTTTTGACAAGGCTATAGGTTTGGGTTCGGGATGTACGAATGCCGCTGCATTGTTCCGTGCTACCGAAGCACTGCTCAATTACATGGAAGCCAAATACGAACTGACGCATAACATAAACGACGGACATATTCTCGAATATTGGCGTACGGTGAGAGAAAAAGCCGGTTTCAAAGGCGAAGCTATTGACCCAAGCACCACAATTCAGGTTACTGATATGGCAAAAGAAGACGGCGACTGGGGCGCTTATTCATGTGGCGAGAAGCTGACCGATGTTGTGCTTTACAATATCCGACGTGAACGCCGAAGCGAGCTTATTGCCGAAGGATTGAGATGGATGGACCTGCAGCGTTGGCGCTCATTAGACCAGCTTATGGAAACTTCGGTACACATCGAAGGAATGCATCTTTGGAACACACCGATGCAAAATTGGTACAACGATGAAAACGGGAAAACAAAACTTGCATTTGATGGTGACGGCAGTGGGCGGACACCTAATGTATCGTCGCCAAAGCTGAGCGAATACATGCGTCCGCACGAAGTAAACATGACGAACAACAGCTTTGTCGGCGGACTTACCTGGCACATGGCCCATTATCTGCAGCCGCTGCCGATAAAACAACTTATACTGACGGCCTCAGACCATGCTTCGCCTGAACTCAGTCCGCTTTACCAAAATCCGTACTGGGGAACTGTAGCTGGCGAGCCGGCAAAGAAATGAATTGATGCAATATCTCAACCGTTTTATAATCAATGATCTGCAGAAGCTATATTTCTCACGTTGCAGAATGTGGCATTTTATACGATGAAATGCCACGTTATACGGACTGAAAAACATATATAAGAAATCTGTAACATGAGTACCATAATAAGAAAGGAAACAGTCAGAACCGCCCAAAGGTGTCTGCTTTTCCTTTCTTTTTTGAAGTCGTTGATTGTATCAATCAAAATCATCTGTAATATAATTAACTATGAAACTAAAAATTGCAATCTTCTTTTTCTTATTAATTTGTTCTCTTTCTGTCAAGTCAGATAACAGCACTTCATTACCAGTGAATTATTATTGTACCTGGTATTGTCAGAATATCAAGTCTGAAGGACTCAAGGACAGCACTGTACGTGATGTACTTAACCACCATAGCCTGTTCGGCACGGACGGCTGGGCCGTCACTTATTATCCGGAAGTGAGAAGCCAGTTATTATTTATGTTGGACGACGGCTGGGATTTGCCTTTTGACGGCAGAAAAAAACAACCAGAACCATATTTCGGTTGTCAGGAAATCTCGGAGAGCAAATTTCCCGATTATGGTAATACACCGGAGAAACGTCTTTGCACCATGGTAGCTAACGTCAAGGCCGCAGGGTGGAAGGGTGCAGGTATTTGGATATGTGCACAGGAAGATGACGCGAACTATAAGAAAGATAAATGGAACGAGGATTTCTGGCGTGAGCGGTTAAAATGGAGCAAGAAGGCAGGCATCAGCTACTGGAAAGTGGATTGGGGAAGATATTGTGGTGACGTAAAGTGGCGTAGATTCCTGAGCCTTTTGGCAAAAAAGGTTTATCCACAGCTTATAATCGAACATGCCATCCCATGCGGACCTTTGAATGATTTTGAAAACGGACAGGAGGGAACGGATTCTTATTATGATAATGCCGCGCCGTTGCTCGAGTTTTCTGACGTTTATCGCACATACGATTGTACGTGGCAGCTTTCTATCCCTACCACATTGTCGAGGATAGGAAGTCTTTTGACGAGAGCCGCCAACTCGCCTGTAATATTGAACGGTGAAGACGAACTTTATATCTGTTCCGCACTTGGGCTTTCGATGGGAATAATGCGTTTCCCTTTCGTGATGCAGGATTATGCTCCCGGTATTCTGACTTCTCGTCCTATAAACCGCATGATTGATGAAGTGACAAGGGCTGTCAGGTGGCAGCAGCTTTCACCTCCGTACCGTTCTGACGAGAACGTCACGAAAGTGTCTGGCCTGTTACTTTCCGATGATTATACTTACAGGAAAGGAGACACATGGTTTACAAAGGCTGTGGGCAAACACGTCAGCCAAAGTGCACCGGCATCTGTTTCCAGAGGCATGGATCTTCCTGTCGTGGAAACGTCGGAAGGCAGTCTCCCGTATGTCGTAGCGAGCCGTCATCCTAACGGTAATGTGTCGGTAGCGACATTGGGACGCGTCAGCGACAAATTGGGAGGGTTCAGGAACGTGGAAGCCAATGTCAGCATAAAGACAGGTCCGTCTGATGCTAAACAGCGCATCGGTGTTTTCGGATATTATAAAACCCTGACCTTGATGACAGGAAAGGACATGACGGGGACAAGAGTGATGGCGCATGACTTGCTGCTCGAAGCTCCAGTAGACATCACATCTTATGTGACTATAGAAAAAGAGAGGATTGTGATACCCGGAAACGTGTTGCGTACCATAGGACTTGCCGGTCGTACTGCCAACGATTGCTCCGAACCTGGTCTTGTAATGTGGTTCGAATAGTGGTATTTGGCTGCATGCTGCGTTCTCATGTACGCTACGATGCCCGTCTGTTTGGTTCGGGCATTAATTTCGTATGGCAGATGCAAAGTCGTCAGTGTAAGTTCTTAAAATAAACGACGGCGATGCTTTGCTGTCTTGTTTTTTTTCAATAAATTTGCAGCCACATCAGTCAACAATCATTTTAGGGATTATAAACAAGCATACGATGCGTAAAGTAATTGGTATTGGAGAAACAGTCCTTGACATCATTTTCAGAAACCACAAGCCTGTAGAAGCCGTTCCGGGAGGCTCGACCTTCAACGGAATCGTCTCGCTCGGAAGGGCAGGGGTAAACACGAAGTTTTTGTCAGAAGTGGGCAATGACCGGATAGGCGAATATGTCACTGCCTTTCTTAAGGAAAACGGAGTGAGCACCGACTACATTAATGTCTACCCCGGAGTGAAGTCGCCTGTCTCGCTTGCCTTTCTCGACGAACACAACAATGCCGACTACATATTCTATAAAGACAGTCCGCGAGACCGTCTCGACTTTTCCTTTCCAAAGATAGAGCCTGACGACATAGTCGTGTTCGGGTCGTTCTATGCCGTCGATACGGCTGTGCGCCCTCAGCTGGCAGGACTGCTGGACAACGCAAGGGAACATGGAGCTATTGTCTACTACGACGTGAACTTCCGCCGTGCGCACAGTTCAGACGTGATGCGTGTGACCCCAAACCTGCTCGACAATCTCGATTATGCCGACATAGTACGCGGAAGCCGTGAAGACTTCGAGGTACTATACAAGATGGACAATCCCGACAAGGTGTATAGCTCGGAGATTTCGTTCTACAGCAAACGCTTCATCTACACTGACGGCCCCAAGCCTGTAGTGCTCTTTGCCGACGGAGGGTTGCGCGAGGAATATCCCGTCGCTCCTGCCGATACGGTGAGCACCATCGGTGCAGGCGACAATTTCAATGCCGGTTTCGTATACGGACTGATGAAATACGGCATCACCCGCAAGGATATCGTCAACGGCCTTGACGGTGAACAGTGGGGCAAGCTTGTTGAGTGTGCCCAGATGTTCTCGGCCGACTGCTGCCGGGGTATCTTCAATTATGTCTCGCCCGAGTTCGGTATGCGTATGAAAGAAGAACTGAAAAACAATAACGAAACCAATGATAGAGATTAAGAACAAGATTTATTATGTCGGTGTGAACGACCGCAACAAGGCTCTCTTTGAAGGCTTGTGGCCGTTGCCCAACGGAGTGTCGTATAATTCATACCTCATCGTAGATGATAAAGTATGTCTGGTAGATACCGTCGAAGTTGACTTTTTCAGCCAATTCATCGAGAACATCCATGCCGTCATCGGCGACCGCCCCATCGACTATGTCGTCATCAATCACATGGAGCCGGACCATAGCGGTTCTCTCGCCCTGATACGCAAGTACTATCCCGACGTAAAGATTGTCGGCAACAAGAAGACTTTCGGGCTTATGGAAGGTTTCTACGGCATATGGGGCAACGAGGTAGAGGTGAAAAACGGCGATGTCATCGAGCTGGGACACCATTCGCTCCAGTTTGTCATGATACCCATGGTGCACTGGCCTGAGACGATGGTCACAATCGACACAACAGACCACGTAGTGTTCTCGGGCGACGCATTCGGCTGTTTCGGCGCGCTCAACGGCGGACTGATAGACAATGAAATCAACTGCGACCCGTTCTGGATGGAAATGGTGCGCTACTACTCCAACATCGTAGGCAAATACGGCGTGCCCGTACAGAACGCATTGAAGAAGCTCTCCGGAATCAGGCTCGACTATATCTGCTCGACCCACGGGCCTGTATGGCACGAACACCTCCAGAAGGTAGTAGACCTGTACGGCCGCATGAGCCGCTACGATACCGACGAGGGTATCGTCATCTGCTACGGTACGATGTACGGCAACACCGAGCGCGCCGCCGAGGCTATCGCCCGTGCCGCAAGCCAGGCCGGCATACGCAACATCGTGCTTCACAATGTATCCAAGACTCACCATTCGTACATCATACGCGACGTGTTCCGCTATCGCGGGCTGATTGTGGGGGCACCGACCTATAATACCGGTCTGTATCACGAGATGGACGTGCTACTCTCCGAACTGGCCAACCGTGACATAAAAAACCATTACATCGGATGGTTCGGCAGCTACGGCTGGGCAAGCAAGGCTGTAGCCAAGATAGAAGAATGGAACACGACACGTCTGCATTTCGAGCCTGTCGGCGTTCCTGTTGAAATAAAACAGGCTCTCACACCCGAGACCAAGGCCGGATGTGAGGCTCTCGGACTGGCAATGGCCGACCGCTTGAAGGCCGACCGCGCCTGACACCCCTCCGACAATAAAACGAATCGGGGCTGTACGGAAAATCGTTTTCCGTACAGCCCCGATTCGTTTGGTACATACAATTGATGCCAAATATTGTTCTATTTCGGAACAAATGCCTTTTGACGGATATTTCCCGGAACGGTTTTCTACTGGATTGATAGTCAATCGGTTAGTGAATACAATGGAGCCGCGCTCCGATATGCCGCATATCAGAGCGCGAAACGAGGCATATCAGAATCTTGGGAAAAGATTGTTCTGTTTTTCCTATGATGAAATAAAAATTGAAAGCAGGGGGAGCCTTTGCTTTCCCCATTTCGTTTTTATATATTGTCGGTAGGCTTGTGTTAAAAAGAGTCTATCATTTGTACCATTTCTTCGAGTGTCGAGGCTGTCAGCAGCTCCTTGTCGAGGTTGTCGCGAATCATTCCTTTGGCTCTCATTTCGGCGAGCATGGCGAGCAACGGATTCCAGAAACCGTCGATGTTATAGAGCACTACACGTTTGTTGTGGTAGCCTATCGAGGCCGAAGCCACGACGGTGAATATCTCGTCGAGTGTGCCTACGCCGCCTGGCAGGGCGATGAACAGGTCGCTTTTTGTCATCATCAGCTCTTTGCGGTCGGTGAGATTTTCGCACAGAATCTTCACGTCGCAATATTCCGAAGCCTGTCCGCCGCGCTCAACGATGGACGGAACTATGCCTATGCTCATGCCTCCGGCATCGTGAACGCTCTCTGCGACGCACTCCATCAGTCCCAGAGCGCAGCCTCCGAACACGATGGAATGGCCTTTTTTTACCAGAATCCGGCACAAATCGCGGGTGCGGTCATAGTATACGGGAGCGATGTTCTCGTTGGCCGAGCAGAAAATACAGATTCTCATGTCTGCGTCCGGTTATCTCATTGCCCAGTATGTGCCGCCGTTGACGGCAGTGCGAACCTGATAGACACCGGCGGCGTCGGGTTTCACGTCGATATGCCGTCCGCCGGGAAGACAAGCACGGATAGTGCCGTCGGCATTGAAACGGAATATTTCGGTCCGTTTCCCGTCTACGACCTGCGACCACGAGTCGGTCTTCTTGTCGTAGAGGAATTGCATCTTTTCGCCGTCCGGCTTCTTCACCTCGTAGCCGTCGCGCAGTGTGGTGACGGCGTAGTAGCGTCCGTCCTGCCCCATCACTTCACGGGTCTTGCCCACGTTGGCCATCGGGTTGGAACCCGACCAGAACTCCATTGTATTGACGATGAACGCATCAATAACTCCTGTTACAAGATAGGCAGGACTGATGACGATGAATATTATCTCGTTGATGAACTTCTCGTCGGTGGCGCGTTTGTTCCATTGTGCCAGCTTGTGGGTCATCATGAACGACCCTACGCAAGAGCTGGAGAGTACACTTCCGGCCAGCAGAACTGTCGCTGTTTTAAGATGTCTGATCCTCATAGTTGTAATCTTTTTATTGGTTTGAGTGTGGCAAAGATAGAGATTATTGATTTAAAAACAGAATGTTGCCGTCGGTTTTAACAAATAATATGAGCCGGAACGTCTGCGTTTATGTGAAATAAAAACCGGGCGGTCTGTAGGAGGAAGCTCGGCAACATGGCTTGCCCCGAATATGAGTTAAAGATATGTAAAAGCGTCGTAACGGTTGTTTTTATGTCTAATTTTGCAAATAAAAAAACGTACGTAGAGATGATAAGACTATTTCTCGACAAGCTGAAGCTGTCGTTGCAGAAACGCTCGGCGGTTACAAAGAACAAGAAGACATACGAGGCGTGGGCGGCCAAAGGATACAATAACAGTCCGCTGGTGAGCTTTGTGATACAGTCGCACGACAAGAGTCTGCAAGTGATGCATGCCGTGAGGAAGCTGCGAGATCGGCGCGATGCAGAGATTGTCGTCATCGACGACGGCTCCTCTCTGGAACATACACGGCGGCTGGCCGAGGGACTGACCGGTGCCAACGAGTTTCTTGTACGTGCCAACGACCTGTACGAGAATATCACCTACGACCGCTGTCTGCGGTTTGTCAACGGACGCTATGTGGCTCTGATGCAGGACGATGACGACTTTGCCAGTCTGGAATGGACAGATGAGGCTCTGAGGCTTTTTGCCGAACATCCCGATATGGTCATTCTCGGAGGCAAGGACGGGCAGACCGTAGTGTTCGACGACAAGGAACGGCGGGCACACGGCGGACCGTTTGACCATGCCGGAGGATTCGCTTTCGTTCCGGTGGTAAACCGAGCGCCTATGTGGATAGACAGACAGCTGTACGACCGCTGTCTGCATCATATCGACTATAGCTTCGCCCCGTTCCAGTATGACGATTTCGAGCTGTGTCTGCGTGCGTGGACTGTAGGTCTGAAAGTAGGGTGGTACGACGCTGGCTTCACATCGCTCAGCGTGGGCGGAATGAGACTGTGGAACAATGCCTTCACCCAGACCCAGTGGGAACGCAACAGCCGCACCCTGTACAACCTCTATCGCGACAAAATAGAGGAAATACTTGCAAAAGTGAAATAATATACGCAACTTAGTCCCTTTAATATGAACAATAGTCGGGGAAAAGTGTTACTTTTGCAAAAAGATACCGTGACGGCTTAAAGAGCCTCACGTGTCATTATCGATGCGGCAAGCAAATGTGTGCCGCCCAATGATTATGAGAACAGGACTATTTGTCGGCACGTTCGACCCTTTCACCATAGGCCACGACTCGATAGTACGTCGTGCCCTGCCGCTGTTTGACCGTCTGGTAGTCGGGGTAGGAGTGAACGGCCGGAAGCATTGCATGTTCCCCCTCAACGAGCGGCTGGATTCAATCCGCCGGCTTTACGAGGGCGAAAAGCGTATCGACGTGAAACACTACGACGACCTGACGGTGGATTTCGCACGTCGCGAGAATGCCGCTTTCATCGTAAAGGGGGTGAGAAGCATGAAGGATTTCGAGTTCGAACGCGAACAGGCTGACATAAACCGCCAGCTTACAGGCATCGACACCATTCTCCTTTTCGCCGAACCGGGACTGGAAAGCGTCAGCTCTACAGTGGTGCGCGAGCTTATCGGGTTCGGGAAGGATGCCGCAGCCTTTCTTCCGAAAAATGTAAAATTAAGGATATGATTACATACAACGCAGAAGGTGTAGCCATGCCGAAGCTCAGGCGTCGACAGATATCGGCGTGGATTAAGGCCGTGGCCGCAAGCTATGGCCGCAAGACGGGCGACGTGGGCTACATGTTCGTGAACGATGACAAGATACTCGAAGTAAACCGTCAGTATCTGGGTCACGACTATTACACAGATGTGATAACCTTCGACTATGACGAGGACGACACCGTGAGCGGTGACATCGTGATTTCGCTCGACACTGTGCGGTCGAATGCCGTACTGTTCAAGAAGGAATATGAAGACGAGCTGCACCGGGTGATTATCCACGGCATTCTGCATCTGTGCGGCATAAACGACAAGGGACCTGGCGAACGGGAGATTATGGAAAAGGCCGAGAACGACGCTCTCGCCCTTCTCGCGCAGCTCCAGAGCAAGTCGAAATAGTGACACAATGTGCCGTTCGGCCATGCGTCGGGTGCCGCTTGCGGCTGCACCGGATGTACTGACAACGGCCTACTGAATAACTGAACATTAAAAAACTTATCTGAAATGAAAATAGCACTGATTGGTTACGGCAAGATGGGACACATCATAGAGCAGACAGCTAAAGCCCGTGGCCACGAAATAGTAAGCATAATAGACATCGACAATCCTCAGGACTTTGACAGCCCGGAGTTTGCCTCGGCCGACGTTGCCATAGAATTCACTTCGCCCACAGCGGCCTACGGCAACTACCTGAGGGCATTCAAACATAATGTCAAGGTGGTGAGCGGGTCGACCGGATGGATGAAAGACCATGGCGACGATGTCCGCCGTTTGTGTACCGAGGGTGGGCAGACGCTTTTCTGGGCCAGTAACTTCTCTGTTGGCGTGGCCATCTTCTCTGCTGTCAACCGCTATCTGGCAAAGATAATGAACGGTTTCCCACAGTATGACGTACGTATGGTCGAGACCCATCACGTTCACAAGCTCGACGCGCCAAGTGGTACAGCCATAACTCTGGCCGACGACATAGTGGCTCGTCTCGACCGTAAGGACGGATGGGTGAAGGGCGAGCAGCATCTGGCCGACGGGAGCGTAAGCGGAAGCAACGATGTTCCGGCCGGCAAGATAGCCATAGAGAGCATACGTCGCGACGAGGTGCCCGGCATTCATACTGTAATATATGACAGCGATGCCGATTCCATTACCATTACCCATGATGCCCATTCGCGTCAGGGTTTTGCTCTGGGTGCTGTGCTTGCTGCCGAATACACCAAAGATCACAGCGGACTGCTTACTACAAGTGACCTGTTCAAGTTCTGACCTGTTCAAGTTCTGAAAATATATCGAGTACCACACTGGTGGAGGAAAATGATAAAATGAAAACAAAATGATAGACAAAGAAAAAGCAAAGATAAACATGAAGGTACAGTGGGCTAAGTTTATTGCCGTCACTGTGCTTTATCTCCTGTTCCTCGTCTGGGTGAAGAGTTGGCTCGGACTTGTGGTCGTACCGTTCATATTCGATGTTTACATCACAAAGAAGATACGCTGGCAGTGGTGGCGCGACTCGGAAGGTCCTGTCAGGTTTGTCATGTCGTGGGTCGACGCTCTGGTGTTTGCCTTGGTGGCCGTCTACTTCATCAACCTCTACTTCTTTCAGAACTATGTCATACCGTCATCCTCGCTCGAAAAGTCGTTGCTTACAGGCGACTACCTGTTCGTAAGCAAGGTGAGTTACGGTCCGCGCAAGCCCAACACGCCCCTCACTTTGCCATTGACACAGCACACCCTGCCCGTGTTTGACTGTAAGTCGTACATCGAATGGCCGCAATGGCCTTACGATCGCGCCAAGGGTTTGGGGCAAGTGAAGCTCAATGACATTGTAGTGTTCAACTATCCTGCTGGCGACACGCTATGCAGCGCACCCGAATGGCAGCAGAGCGACTATTATCAGACTGTTTACCGTCTCGGCGAACAAGCATACGCTGAACAGCATCCAGAAGGTGTAGACTTCTCGAAGATGACCCGTCAACAGCAGCTCGACCTTTACGACAAGGTCTATGCTCTCGGTCGCGGTATCATCACATCAAACAGCCAGACCTACGGCGACATTATCTCGCGCCCGGTAGACCGCCGCGAGAACTATGTGAAACGTTGCGTCGGGCTGCCCGGACAGACATTGCAGATAAGGAACCGCATCGTCTATCTTGACGGTAAGCCGAACAAGGAACCCGACAACGTACAGTATTCATACTACGTGAAGCTGCGTACTGGGGCAATGCTTTCCGAAGACATCCTTCACGAAATAGGCGTGTCAAACGAAGACATAGCCAGTCTCAACCAGTATGGTTTCCTGCCTCTTACGCGCACGGCCGTCAATGCACTGCGGGCACGCAAGGATGTAGTAGCCAGCGTCACGCTCTGCACCGACGCTACTACCAACGACATCTATCCCCTTAACGGAAACATGGGGTGGACGCGCGACAATTATGGTCCGATCTGGATTCCGAAAAAAGGTGCTACTGTCAAACTCGACATGAACAACATTGCCATCTACGAACGTCCGATAAAGGTATATGAAGGTAATGACCTGAAGATAAAGAACGGACGTATCTACATCAACGGGAAGCCGGCGACGAGCTACACGTTCAAGATGGACTACTACTGGATGATGGGCG
>CALBJK010000248.1 GCA_937892695.1 uncultured Prevotella sp. | reverse complement strand
TAGTAGAACTTCTTCACGAACAAGTTCACGTCGAAAGTGCGCTTTGTGCGGTGCTTCGAGTGGGAAACGTTGTTACCTATCTGGGCTTTTTTCCCTGTAATCTGGCAAATTTTCGACATTGCTATCTTTCTTTTTTAGTTTCTTTTTGATACTTATTCCAAACAGAGTGCAAAATTACGCATTTTTTCCCATTCGACAAAGAAAAGGCTTGGGATACATTGACATTTAAATATTTTTTTCTTTTAAAGTGTCTTGTCGTACAGCTTTATATAATATTGTGGCCGCCGGGAAGGCTTGATAAATACACCTTTAATTTTCCAGACGAAATATTATTTGGAAGGGTAGCCATCTTTTCCGGTCAAATATTCTTGTTACGCAAGTACTGTAATCAAGATTTTTATCTAAATTTGCATCATGAAACAACGGATTTTACGTCTTTACCTAATTTCCCGGTCATATAACAAAATAGAATTATGATAAAAAACAATTTGTTCAGAGCGATTGTTTGCATCACACTTTTTGCCATTTTTATGGGTGTCAGGGCCCAGAAAGCCGATATGCGGTTAGGCCAACTGCTTAACGGCGGCGACTGGTTCGCATTGAAAAGCGAGTATCCCGTATTGAAAGACAGTGTGCGCACGCCCATCCTCCGGCTTATGTCCGAAGCCATGTTGGGCTATTACTTCAATCGTCCTGACCAGGCAGTGGCCAGCGTAGACTCTCTATTGCAAAATCATCAAGCCGAGTTGGGGCTCGGCAATATCACGTCAATGCTTATTCTGAAATCGGCTGTGGAGTTCAATCGGGGCAACTACGCCGCGAGTGCAGACATGCTCAAGAGCTTCGAATCGCAGCTTAAAGCTCAGAATGTGGCTATGGATTATGCTCAGATAGATGCCTCTGTCGGTCTTTACCAACTCTTTCGCAGTTGCCGCCCTATGACTGCAGAGAGGCCTAAGGGCGATGTGACGATTCCGATGACAAACGAGCCTGTTGTGCTGAAAATACCCAACGACACTGTCCCGAGGGGTACGGTGATGCGTGTTCCGGTAGAAATCGGCGGCAAGACATACCGTCCAATATTCGATACAGGCGTAGGGATGACCTTCATGTCGGCGAATTTCGCAAAGAAGGTTGGTGTGAGGGTGCTTGGCGATTCGATGAAGATAATAGGCGGCTCCACTGTCAAAGGACAGGCCGGAGTGCTCGACAGTATGAGCATTGGCTGCATTGTGTTACGTAATGTGCCTGTTGCGATAAACAGCGACACCACGTTGAACCGTGTGGCCGATATCGATTTTGTTCTCGGTCTTGACGTTATGATGCTTTTTGATGAGGTTCAGATATTTCCACACGACGGAAACATTGTCGTTCCTGCTCGACCTACAGCCTGTCCTTCAACGGGCAGCAACATGTATGTAGCCAACCGACAGCTAAATATAAAAGGTGCGAGCGGTGGCAAGGACTGTGTCTTCTTCTTTGATACGGGCAATGGCCAAGCATCGCTTTCCGCCTCTTTCTATAAGGCCAATAAGCCTGAGATAGACGCAGTTGCCAAGAATGTGAGGAGGCTTTCGGGCGGAGTAGGTGCCGTGGAAAATAAAGATATGCTGCTTTTGCCGTCATGGACGCTGCGCTTCGGAGGTCATGCCGTTGTGTTTAAGAATCTGCCGGTGCAGCTGGAATACAGCCGTCTAGTGTCAGGTTCGGGCAATATAGGCATGGCACTGGTCAACCAATTCCATAAGGTCACGCTCAACTTCAAAGATTGCTTCGTCGCATTTGAATAGATAGAGGGCATTTGCCGTAAAACGGCTTTGCCCTCATATCCTTCCCCTTTACTGACATCCGGACAAGTATTAATGTACGAATACCCAGTCTAGCCGTGCAGAAGTGTAGCTCTCTATGCATGTGGTTTCGTGTGTCCACCCACTTTCTATTTCGTATTTGCATTCTGCTCCGGAATTCTTCATTTGCATCACGAAATTACTCACTGTGTCAATACTCATGATTCTGTCGTCTGTACCCATTACGGTGAAGACCGGTGTCTTGGCTACATTTGCCGGAATACATCCTGTGGGGTTGCCAGCTACAGGCATTGCTGCAGCAAACAGTTCTGGATATGCAGACAGCAGACTCCATGTTCCGGTTCCTCCCATCGAGCCGCCGAAAATGTATATACGGTTGCTGTCCGCTTTTCCGCTTGACACTTGTTCGTCGATTAACGATTTTATTACTGGATTCATCGATCCTCCCCAACTCTTGTCAGTCGGGCATTGCGGCACAATCAGTATGGCATCAGTGCCGCTTTTCGACAAATAGCCGCTGATGGAGTCTATCCCGGCTTCAGCCATTTGTTTCTCGTTGTCATTTCCTTTGCTTGAACCTCCGTGCAGATATATTACCAGTGCGGCTTTTTTGTCTGTGCTCGTATTTATCGCTGCTATGCGATAAGGCAATTCTACTCCCGAATACGTTCCCTGCCCATAAGAAAATACTATTTCCGTTGGTGTTGTCGGAATGTTGCTTTCTTCCTCTTCTTCGTTACTGGACGAGCAGGATACCACACTAAGCAATACTGCTGTCAATAGAGCTATTTTACAATAACATGTTTTCGTCATTCTCATTTTCTCCTACGCACTCCTTTCGATTTTAATCTGTTCATCATTTGCCTTTCGAGTTCGTAAACGCGCTTTATTTGCTTCTGCGTCAGGAATTCGCTGTATATTCCGTAATATTTTTCTCTCAAGTCCAGTATTTTCTGGCTGTGTTCAAACCGTTTTTTTATATCCTGCTCTGTATCTTCATTTGTAGAAGGACGACGCTTGCGTCCGTATCTTGGCCCCAGCGACCACAGCTCTTTCTGAAATTGGCAGTAGGTGTTGATGAAGCGTTTGCTTTTCGCTTCTCCCATGTCCAATTCGTCGGCGATATGCTTGGCTTGAACTTCAGCCAACTGTTCTCGTGTGATGCGTTGTCTGCTGCTCTGTGCGTACAACGTAGTGCTGCAGACCATCATTATGACTGCAAGCAATAATAATCTGATAGCATTAATCATTGTTTTAATTGTTTTGTTGATTTAAAAAGATGTCGTTCTCGTAGGCATTGAGCAGATAAGTCTGGTCTTCGGTGCAAAGATTGGCGAATGCTTGCTCAATGTTCGCTTCTTCATTAGTCTTATTTTCTGTTCTATGATGAATTACGAACAAAAGTGCTATGCAGGCAGCGATAGAAATGACAGCCATTGCTGTCGAAACCGAATGTCGCTTCTTTTTGGCTGACATTACAGGTCTGCGTCCCAACTGTTTCCATACATTGTCTTCTATGTCATTGAAGAGATTGTCTGGGGTCTTGTATGGCATGCGCTTTCCTATGCTTGTAAAATCAAAATCCTTTTCCATATTGTCATGTCATTGAGTTCATATACTTTATTATCTTTTCTTTGGCTATGTGATAGTTGGCCTTCATGTTGGCTGCTGTCGAGCCAGAGATTTCGGCTATCTCCTTAAAACTTAACTCGTCATAGTAGCGCAGATTGAATGCCAGTTGCTGTTTGGTAGGCAATGCCTGTATTGCTTTCTGTAGCTTTACGGCTTCCAGATTGCTGTAGTCGACATATTTGTCGGCTTCGATGGCATTTGCCTCGGATTTGTTGTTGTCAATTGAAGTTTGGTTGGTTTTACGTTGTCCTATCAGCCTTAAAGCCTCGTTTGTGGCAATTCGGTATATCCATGTCGATAAGGAACTGTCGCCTTTGAACTTTTCAATCGAACGGAATACTCTCACGAATGTCTCCTGTGTCGCATCCTGAGCATCGTCGTGTGATACGACCAAGCGTCTTATGTGCCAGTATATTGCTTCTTCGTAGCTTGTCATCAATAGCCTGAAACCCTGTTCTACATTTTCTTTTAGTGCCGAAACAATGTCTTTGTCCGATTCTGATGTCATGGGCTATTTGTTTCTTGTCACACTTTTACGTAAACTTTCTTTTTGCCTTTTAGCACAGCCGTAATAGGTTTGCTGTTGCCAGAGGCAAAAGCATCCAGTTCGGCTTCGGCTGTTGTCTTTGAAAGTCTGGTCATCTTCGAATACTGTTTTATTGTCATGTAGCTGTGGGTTCTCAGATATGCCATTGCCATTGCCAGACGTTCCTTTTGGTTAAATCTGTTGCTTACATGTACTGTTACTGCCGGTCTTGCCACTATCGACACTACAGGACGTATGGGTGTGTGCCATCTTCGGCGTTGTGCGTTAGCGGTTCCGCAAACTATGAGCATTGCCAATGCAATGATTGCTGTCTTGTTTCTACTTGTCGTTTCCATAATCAATCTTTTTTTATTTTGTCTGTTATACGTTGTCGGAATTTGTTCCGGCGTTCTATATTAAGACCCGTTGATACGCCAAAGGTAAAATTCATGTCGCTTTTTTATTGGAAAGAAACTGTCACTTACGATTTGAAACCTCTTTTTTCCGATGCTTTTGAGTAAAAATATTTGATAAAATAAAATCGGGAAATAGAGGTTAGCGAATCTAAAAAAACGCCTTCACGCACAAGAAAGGTGCACTGATTTTGCAAAAAGCATCGTTTTGCATTGTGAAAAGCATCGTTTCGCGCTCTGATGCGGGTTGTTTGGAGACTGAAGCAACGTTAAAATACGTCTGCATTGTTATGCGTTTTGTTTTCAACGGAATAACGGCGCAATTTTGTAATTGTTTGATTATCAATGTTTCCTGTTTGAACAGGGAAATCGCATATTTCTCGTTTTTCGGTGCCGGGCAGACTTTACCGAAAAAACGCAAGTTTTGACGGCTGAGACAGAGCATCAGTCGATGAGAAACTTCGCATGAAAAGGTCGGATGGCCGAATTCCGGTTATAAATTGAAAGCAGTATCGGCTGCATGTCCGTTAATGATGGTTTTACAAAACTGTAGGGGAGTGAGTCTGGTGGCCTTCTTGAACCAATTGCTGAAACTTTGCGGTTGCTGGAATCCCAGTTCGGCAGAAATCTCATTTATGAGTTTTGTGGGGTCTGCGAGTCGGGCTTTTGCTATGTCGAGCATCTTGTTATGGGACTCTCAGGCAGACATATATGTCGCCTCGCGTATGAGGCCGCTCTGATAGTTAGTCGAAATACACAGTTTGCCGACACAGTACTGTTTATTATTTTTCCCCTTGGTGTGCATTCATAAATAAGGTACGCAATCTGTATTGCGTACCTTCCGTGAGAGCCTCTTGTCGGATTCGAACCAACGACCCCGAGATTACAAATCACGTGCTCTGGCCAACTGAGCTAAAGAGGCGGGTGGGTAAGCTACTTACATCGCGCCGCTACAACCAACTACCTTTGCTACGTTCCCGTCCTGGAGGGTTCGAAGGGAGCTGGCCGTGTAAGACTTACCCGTCTTGTTAAAAGCGGATGCAAAGATAAGCATTTCTGACTAAAGCGTGAAAAGAATGTTGCTTTAGTTTTCTGTTTTAACGTTTTTTATTTTAGAATGGTGGTCTGAATGTGCGATATCACTCAAATCCTTTTAATCGTTACATCTTTTTTATGCTATTTCTGAGCCAAGTGTCGTTGTTGTGTTTGCTGACTGAGCTTGTCTCCTTACGCCCGTCCTTCTTGGCTTGTCAAGAATGTGATGAAACTTAAATAATGTGATTTGTTCGTTTGTTCCACCATTTTTATGTAAGTTTGCATTCGTTTTAATAAATGGATATTGGCAATTGATGATAAAATCTGTAGTCCAGCTCAAGGCCTTCGCCCGTCAGGACGGAGCGTTTTTGTCTTTGTTGTGGATAGCGAGTTTCGCCTCTCTGGTGCTTATGCCCGGACTGCCGTTGGGCAATATTCTGGCATTGGCCACTCCTTTGTTTGTAGGGTGGCGGCTGGCCAAGTTTCGCGATTATGCCCTTGAAGGCGTAATTTCGTTGCGTCGTGGTTACGCTTATTCGGTTTACACTTTTTTCTACGCTTCGGCCATATTTGCCTTGGCACAGTATGTCTATTTCAAGTTTTTGGACGGAGGTGTGTTTGAGCGTATGCTCACCGAGACTATGCAGACCGTAGCTCCAATCTATGTCCGTAGCGGCATATCGCAGAAAGAACTGACCGACAGCATCAACGCCATCACGGTGATGACACCGGTGCAGTGGGCGTTTGTGTTCATGATGCAGAATCTGTTTATAGGTGCTGTAGTAGGGCTTCCCATAGCTGCTGTCTGTGCGCGGAGGGTAGGGCGAGGTAATCGCAATGCCAGCTATGGCAGCAACAGACTCGGCAACAACAGTGGTCAATAACAATAAGAAAATTTTACGCATGGATATTTCTGTAGTAATTCCCCTTTTTAATGAAGAAGAGTCGCTGCCCGAACTTTATTCGTGGATAGAGCGCGTTATGGCTGCCAGCGGCTTATCCTTTGAGGTGATTTTTGTCAATGACGGATCTACTGACGGTTCGTGGAACGTAATAAAGAAACTGAGCGACGAGTCTGAACATGTGAAAGGCATAAAGTTCCGTCGCAACTACGGCAAGAGTCCTGCCCTGTATTGTGGCTTTAAGGAAGCTCAGGGTGACGTGGTCATAACGATGGATGCCGACTTGCAGGATTCGCCGGATGAAATACCTGCCCTATATCACATGATAAAGGACGAGGGATACGATCTTGTGTCGGGTTACAAAAAGAAACGTTATGACCCGTTGTCAAAGACAATACCTACAAAACTCTTCAATGCTACGGCGCGGAAGATAAGCGGCATTCACAATTTGCACGACTTCAACTGCGGACTGAAAGCCTATCGTCGCGATGTGGTGAAGAACATCGAGGTGTATGGAGAAATGCACCGTTACATTCCTTATCTTGCCAAGAACGCCGGATTCACGAAGATCGGGGAGAAGGTTGTACACCATCAGGCCAGAAAGTATGGCAAGTCTAAATTCGGACTGAACCGTTTCTTCAATGGCTACCTCGACCTGATAACGCTCTGGTTTCTCAGCAATTTCGGAAAGAAACCTATGCATGTCTTCGGCTTTCTTGGTTCAATTGTCTTTCTGATAGGTCTTGTGGCGGTTATGATTATCGGTGCCGACAAGCTGTGGAGCCTTTACCACGGTGTGCCGCAGCGTCTGATAACCGAGTCGCCTTACTTCTACATATCGTTAACGATGATGATGATAGGAACGCAGCTGTTCCTGGCCGGATTCATAGGTGATCTTGTAAGCCGGTCATCGCTCAACCGTAACGACTACCAGATAGAGACTACCTTGAAGTGTGACAATATTGAAAAGAAAAACTCCTGACGGCAGAA
Source organism: uncultured Prevotella sp. (assembly GCA_937892695.1). Classification (GTDB taxonomy): domain Bacteria; phylum Bacteroidota; class Bacteroidia; order Bacteroidales; family Bacteroidaceae; genus Prevotella. The sequence continues at coordinate 7,796 of CALBJK010000248.1, read as the reverse complement.
AATACAGATGATGAAAAGCAGATTTTGTCTTGTCTCCGTCGTTATGGTGGCTGCCTTGTCGGCATGTTCGTCTATAGACTGTCCGCTTAACAACCGTGTCATGGCCGTGTTCCGCATGGCAGGGACGGCTGCTCCGTTGGCCGATACGCTCACGGTGTCGACGACATTGTCTGAAGCCGAGGGCAATGACACTGTCCTTGTCAACCGTGTGACTGATGCCGACAGCATAAAACTGCCTATGAGCTACTCGCGCACGTCCGACACTTATATCTTCAGTCTGATACGCAAAGGTGCTGCCGTAACAGTAACTGATACGGTGAGGGTGCGGAAGGCCAATATTCCTCATTTCGAGTCGGTCGACTGTAATCCATCCATGTTCCATACGGTACAGTCGGTCGATTATACTCGCAATGCCATCGATTCGATAAAGATAAACAATGAACAAGTTACATTCGATGTTGTCAAACCGAATTTCCTCATTTATTTCAAGGGCAGCGGCGATTAGCTTGTTGCTTGCATCCGCTGTTTCGGCTTCGGCCGATTCGCGCGAACAAGATAAAGCCGAGACCGATACCATTCCGCTTTTCCGAAACGTGGCCGTTTCGGTAGATGCTATCGGTCTGGGACAGCTGGCCATAAGTGATTATGGCCAGTACGAGGCTGCTTTGCGCGTGAATCTGCGTGACAAGTACTTCCCCGTGGTCGAAATAGGATACGGCAGGGCCGATGCCTTCGACGTGACCACCAAAGTCGGATACAAGACGGGTGCCCCATACGGCAAGTTAGGAATGGATTTCAATATTCTGAAAAACAAGCACGATATATACCGCCTTTACGCTGGTTTCCGTTATGCTTTGACCTACTACAAGTTTGACGTTTACGGTACGGACGTGACCGACCCCGTCTGGGGCGATAAGGTAGATTATCGCGCAGAGGATGTCAAGTGTAACTATCATTGGCTGGAAGGAGTGTTCGGTGTCGACGCCAAGATTTGGGGACCATTCCGGTTGGGGTGGAGTTTCAGATACCGTTTCCGTGTAGCCCACAATGACGGAACTGTCGGCAACACATGGTATGTGCCAGGTTATGGCAAGCAAGGGGCTACACGATTGGGAGGTACATTCAATGTAATTTTAGAACTCTAATATTTTTACAATCAATATTGTCATGGACAAGAAGAGACGCAGGCTGCTGTTCGTACAGCTGCCTTTCCTTTTATTTCTTATTGCAGGGACTGTTTATGTTGCTTTGAACCAGCACGACACACCCTATCAGCACAATCACGGTTCGGTGTTCGGTACGGTGTACAAGATCACCTACCAGAGCGACCGTGACTTGAACGGAGAAATCCTGTCAGAACTGGCAAAGGTAGACGATGCTTTGTCGATGTTCAATCCCCGGTCGGTTATTTCCCGTGTCAACCGTAACGAGAATGTACGTGTCAACAACATGTTCGCACATGTCTTCAACCTAGCCGAAAAAGTTTCAGGCGAGACGGGAGGTGCTTTTGACATAACCGTCGCTCCGCTTGTCAATTTGTGGGGCTTCGGCTTTAAGAGTGGTGCACGGCCTACGGCTCACACCGTAGACAGCCTACGCAGATTCGTAGGCTATCGGAAAGTGAGTCTTAGGAACGGGAAAGTGGTCAAGTCAGACCAGCGTGTGATGCTTGATTGTAGTGCGATAGCCAAAGGTTACGGTAGCGACGTAGTAGCCCGCTTTCTCGAAAGCAAAGGCATACATAATTATATGGTCGAAATTGGAGGCGAAATTGTTTGCCGTGGTATAAGCGAACGGCGTTTGCCATGGAAAATAGGCGTTACCAAACCCGTCGACGATTCTCTGAATACCAACGAGGAACTGCAGACCGTTCTCAACGTGACAGACGTTGCGATGGCCACAAGTGGCAATTATCGCAATTTCTATTATAAAGGCGGTAAGAAATATGCCCATACTGTCGACCCCCATACTGGCTATCCTGTCCAGCACAGTTTGCTGTCGGCAACGGTTCTGGCTCCCGATTGTGCCACGGCCGATGCTTACGCTACGTCGTTTATGGTTATGGGAGTGGACAAGGCCAAGGCGGTGCTGTCACGTCATCCCGAGCTTATGGCCTACTTCATATATTCGGGTCATGACGGTAAGTACCGAGTCTGGTACTCGCCTTCTTTGAAAGGTAAGATTACAAAATAAAATGAAGAACACCAAGGCATTCTTCATTTATGACAACCTGCTCGGGCTGCCGTTGTTTCAGGGAATGAACCGTAGCGATATAGAAGAGGTTGTGGCTCATGTCAAGTTCGGTTTCGAACGTTACTCTACAAACAAGGTTGTTGTAAGAGAGGGTATGTCGTGTCACGTGCTTTATTTTCTTCTGAAGGGTCGGCTGACGGTTTGTACTTCTTCAGCCGACCATAGCTATTCCTTCGAGGAAGAGCTGTCAGCTCCGGACATGCTTCAACCCGAATGTCTTTTCGGACTTACCCAACGTTACACTCGCACATTTGTCACGCAGGGACGATGCGACTTTTTCACTATCGACAAACAGGCTGTGATGAGGCTTACCGACGAATACACCATTTTCCGCCTCAATCTTATGAATGCCGTCACTACCCGTGCGCAGCGGTTGTCTGCCCGGTTGTGGCATCCGGCTCCGACAGATACGCGCCAGCGTATTGTCCGCTTCATTGAGACCCACTGCTTCCGTCCAGTCGGTGCGAAGACGATACGTATGACTGTCGAATGTCTGGCGTTGCAGATCAATGCCAACTGTCAGGAAGTGTCAGCGGCATTGAAGCAGTTTGCGTCAGATGGCTTGATAGAGAAAAAACGTGGCATGATAATCGTTCCGGCTCTCCAGAATCTCAGTCAGGCCTGCAAGTGAATGTGCGTGGTGAATTTATTTTTCTATTTTATGTCTGGCAGATAGTTTTAAAGTTCTTGCTTTGAGTTCTTCATTCACGACAGCTAAAGGTTTGTCGACAATATGCGACTCTTGATAGGTCGCGCCGTCGTATTGTTCTGTTAAGTCGACAAGAGTTGATTGTGTTCCTCTTGGCTTGAGTTCCATTATCTTTTTGAAACAGACTTTGACGCATTCGCCAGAACATTTGTTGACTTTGCTTGTGTCAACTTTGTTGCCGTAGTAGGTCTCGGTTATTTTAATCGTTTTTACCTGACCTAACGCTGTTGAGCAGTACGCTCCTGAAAGAACTACTCCCAATACCAATAATAATTTTCTCATAATCTTATGTATTAAGTTAGACATTTTAACTACATGCTGAATGATATTTTGAGCATTATTTCGTGTGGACGGATACGACTCACAATGTATCGTTGAGTCGTCGTGCTTATTCGTGACGTTTCTAAACGGATTGTCCTAAAAGATTGTTCAGCGAAAGTCCTATTTCGTAATTCTTTTGGAGATAGGCCACATCTAAATCGGAGAAAAAGCAGCATGACACATTCTTTTCATTACTGTGGTAGATCTCGTTTTTCCAGCTGATTTTCCATGACCGTGGCATAAAATAAAGATTGACGTAATGGGTGAACGAACGTAGCTTTGGCGTTGAACGTTGTGCGTTGTTCGTGATGGTTCGTCAATGTGGATGTTGCTTAAAAGCCCGGCTTCAACAGGTGCACCGTCGTCGAATAAAGAGTTGGCGTCCACTTCTTTAATAATGTCTTTTTCCGAATTGTTGTATTTGTACATTGAGATGCTCTGCATCTTACGTGCGAACATCATACCGATAAGCCTGTCATCAGAAACAGGCTTAAAACCGCCTTGCATCTTTGAACCGACATCGATGTCAGCATTTTCTGAAGCTTGCGAATATTTGCTTCCGAGCAAATCCATTCCTTCTATGTAAAATTTGTTGATTTTACGTCCTTGATATTCTATCGTTCCGTCTTTGTTCACCTGCAGTCCGGGCATCTTGGCTATCACGTCGGCAATCGACCTGTCCTGTTTCTGCCGGAAACTGCTTACAAGATAGCTAAGCGTGTCACCTTTTTGCGTTATCTGCGGTGCCTTAATCTTGATTTCTTTTATTTTTACTGCCTGTTGATGCAGCCAGATGGTTTGTCCTTTTACAAATCGGCTTGTCGGTATGGTATCCTTTGCATAACCGAGTCTTGAAAACATTATGAAGTATGCGGTCTTACCTTCGGGTGTAACAATGATGAAAGAACCGTTCTCTTTAGTGCGTGTAAAAGAAAGCATAGCTCGGCCACTGTCACCCAGAAACATTACAGTTGTTGCTTTAAGTGGCTTTGAAGTAGTAATGTCTACAACTTGTCCACTAAACGTCTGGCTCTTTGCTGATAACGACAACACCACACATATTATGATAGCGTACCATGCTTTCATGCGCTAAGTTGTAAAGAACTATTCTTTATTTCCGAACATTAGTAATACTCTATAAAACAAGGTATTAATCCTGTTTCGCTTTTAAAACTTTCTATATTCATGCCAAGTGCTTTTCGGGTGTGAATCCTGCTTGGTCTTTCCAGAACTCAGTCTTTTCGTCTTTGCTTGTCGCTTTGTCTTCCATGGTTGTTTTGAATGTCGCAGCATATTTCACTTTCAGAACAACCGTGTCGGTTCTTGTTCCTGCAAGAACCAATGCAGGAATAAAAGTATAAGCGAGTAAAAGTATCAGCGATTTCGTCATGATTTTTGTTTTTGGTAACGAGATTACAAATATAGTTATTTTTACTAAATATAGTATTTGAATTTTAATATTTAACTAAAAATTAATAAACGTTTTAGTTTTTATAGCGATTTATATGATATCCTTTTCTTAGGCCTTAATAACCGATATGCGACAAAAAACGAACTCCAATCTTTCTCAAACAACAGATTGGAGTTCCATTCAAAACACCCTAAGAATCAGCTTTTCTTTTTCCTTTATTAATGAAAATGACCGATATGTGTCCGGACTTGTGCGTGTCAGACCGTAATCGTAGATTTGTGTTCCTGCTATTTTCGGAATCCTGTATTGGTTCACACGACCGGTCTTTCGGTCTATTTCAGCAAAGACATAATTGTCCTTTTTGTCTGTGTCTTCCACCCTTGGCATTCCGTAACGAACAATGCAGTAGATGTAATCCTTTGTCACAGACATCTTTTCAATTTTCCGATAGAGGAAACGGTTGTACGCCTTTGCATATTCTTTCTTGTAAAACAGCGTTGTGTCTGGCTCTGGAAAAGATTTCCAATCAATTTCATATAAACTGTATTTCTCCTTCGCTTTTGTCAAATCCTCGGTGGTGGTTATGAATACTTTGCCCGAGTAGCTGTCAGTGTAAGCAAGTTCGTTACCGTTTGCCGCAGACAAAGGGGCTACGAAGAAGTAACCGAGTTTCGCTCTTCTGGTATATTCGTCGAGTTGTCCGAATCTGCATAATAGTTTGCCTGTCTTGGTGTCGAACGCTGCCATAAACGGATTGTCACTGCCGTAAAAGGAGTCGAGGAAGGGGTCTTTGCCGTCTATTCCTCGGTAGTATTTTTCCGGACAGCTGAGAGGGTAGATATATTTTTGGCAAGCAAATATGATTTTGTCTCCCATGTCAGTATATTTGAAATGGAAGTAGGCAAAATCTCCGAATTCCGGATTGAAATCGAATGCCGACATCGGACCTTTGCTGAAGTTTTTACTGTTGCGCCTAAGTATGGCAGGGGCATTATAATAGGTGATGTTAATGTTGCCTTTCTTGTCTTTTTCCATGCTGAGGTCGGGCAGAGAATAGGATATGTCAATCCATTTACCGTCGGGTGACATCTGTGAAGAAATGGGCAAGAAATAGACGGATTTCCTCTTTAGCATTCCTGCGTATACATCGGCTGGCAGCTTTACAAAGTGTGTCTTTTCTACACTGTCGGCTTGGAGAAATGTTTGATATACGAGTTTGTCGTTATTCTGAGCGTATACTTTAATACCGTATGATAGCTCGTCACAGAAGAACATTTTTCCATTCTCAAAGGATACAGCACTTTTGGGAAATGATATCGTATTTTCTTTTGGGGTTTCAACTATATAATTTTTTTTGCCTTTTTCTGATAACATCTCAAATGTCGGAGCAGGAATTTTGAAGTTTTCATCCTCTTTATTTCTTGATGCATAAACATGCTTTTTCATTGGCGATGTGTAATTTATGAGATTACGTATGGTTTGTACTCTGTTGTTGTTCACGTCGCCACCTATTATCAATTCTCCTGTCGATTTTACTATTTTTAGTGTGAATAAGCCGTACATATCGTTCATGTTAAAGCTGAAGATTTTTCTGAACTCTTCATTCGTATCGTACACATATCCGTCAGCTTTGTAGCCATTCTCCATGTTGTAGTTCTTGGCTGCTATAGAGTCTCTGTACACCGTAATAAGAATCATTTGCTTTGTCGAGTCTATGGATTTCATAACGTCATAAATCGCAGGTATGGCAGTCTCGCAACGCGGACAGTGGCTAGGAGCATATAGTAGGGCGAAAACCGTATCCGATTTTACTTTGGCCGAAGCCAAATACCGAGCCAGTCTTGGCTCGGTACCTGGTTTCTGGCGTATCTGTAGTTCTCCTTCTATTACTTCTTTCGCGAACAGCGAGTCGTTGTTTGATGCAAAAGACATTATCGGTAAGAGATACAGAATTCCCAGAAGGAGTAGCCTATTCATAACTTTCCTTGGTTACTACCTCGTAATTCTTGTGTTTTGCGGCCAGCTTTAAGGTTTTGGCTGCAAGTTCCGCATTCACGACAGCTAAAGGTTTGTCGACAATGTAAGAGTCTTGATAGGTCGCTCCGTCGTACTTCTCTGTTACGGTAACGAGAGTTGCTTGTGAGCCGCTGGGCTTGACTTCAGTCGTCCTTTCGAAACAGACTCTGATGCATTCGCCATAGCAGGGATTTACGCCGCTTTCAGCAGCTTTTTCCCCCTTGTAGGTTTCGGTAGTTTTGGTCACTTGTCCTTGCTCTTGACCAAAAGCTGGAGGGGAAAATACTCCTGCCAGTGCCAATCCTAAGAATAAAAAAGCTTTTCTCATAATTTTAAGTGTTAAATTAAACAATTACTGTTCTTCAAAATATCCGAACAGGCGTATCTTGTCGTAAGACAGCTCTATGTAGTATTTGTTTCCGACTTCATCATCGGGAACATAGAGGATGTTCTGATGAGGCATTAATGTGGTTACTCCTTTATACATGACACATTCGTATTGGTCTTTTATAGTTATTGTTGCATCATATATTAACGTGTCGGATGTAATGCAGACATTGTTTTTATCTGCATCTGCATAAAAGCGTACATTACGATGCGCAACATCATTATTTTGGCTTTTATCATACATCAGTTCAGTGGATGATGCATTTAGTATTGAAGATCCAAGGAACAGTACAAATGTAAACATTCTAAATTTTACCATAATCGTCTTTCTTTTGATTTGATTGCTGCAAAGTTATATTCAAAAGCAAAAGAAAGCAAGATTTCTGGTTCACGGAAAGTTCACATTTGATAGATTTCCATAAAGGAAAGTTCACGGATAATTCACGTCAACCGTGTAAGTTACTGTATATCACGATAATAACTAAAGTGATTTTATCAGCTCGTTTAGTTCGTCAAGATTGCCGTTTTTCCCGAAAATCCTGTCATGAAGTCGTCTTTTAAACATGGAAACACCACTTTTTGTCAGACACAGTAGTGTGCTGATATCTATCGGGGCAATGTCAAGGAACAGCAAAATGCAGAAGCGGTACTCGTTTTCGTTGACGGGATAAATACTCTGAAGGTTGGTCTTAAACTCGG
>CALBJK010000247.1 GCA_937892695.1 uncultured Prevotella sp. | reverse complement strand
TTCAGGGAAAACGGATCTATCTTTCTTCCTAACGAATTGCATACATTAGCAATTGTAGCCAATGTACTCATGCCGTCTGATGGAACAGTCTGTATTGTTGCTGTGGATGTACCTAATACAGATGTCCCTGTTGAAACATATCCCCATGTGTCAACATTTCCTCCTCTCCACCTGTTTTCGTGTTTCAACCTATAGAAATCCGCAACGCTTACTTCATTGCCGACTTCTCCTCTTCTAATCCACGAGCTTGTAAAAAGCGAACATCCATAATCTACTGAAGCTGCTGGAACTCCAACATATCCAAGCCGTTGTACATAACCACCAGACCACTTGTCACAACGTGCAAAAGTGTTGTATGCACTAATAGCTAATGGCCATGTAGCTGTTCCTGGGTGTTCTGGTTCTAATAAAGCAGCACTTCTGAGTTCAGGAATCTTTGCCAAATCTAAAAAGTTAACGTTTGTTGGCTCTTCCCATGTTCCATCATCATAAAGAGACCTTACCCAATAAACATTACCGTTTGGATAATGAAGAAATCCAAAATGTTTTAAATATGCGAGGCTTACAGTTGATAGTTTCTCAACTGCTTTGAAGCTGTCTTCTGTTAGTTTTTTCTTCATAAGTGTTAAATTTTTGTCGTTTGTAACTTTGGTCTGTTTATAGTCGTATGATTAATAACTTTATTAAAAAACTTGATAAGTTCAGTAACATGATTATCAAACGTAAATTCCATGCGGTGAATCATTACATTGTCCGATGTTCGTTGCAAAAGTTTTTTATTTTGTAGCTGTTTGACAAGTTCGTCTATTTTGTCATAAAACAGTCCCATTCCGAAATGTGATACACGACTGTATTGTGCAGAAATATTCCTAATGTTTCGTCTCTGTATCATCGGTAATCCGGCAGCTACAAGCGTATTGATTCGAGCTGGTAAATTCAAATCTGCCCATGTAGCGTACATTATGTCCCCGTTGTTATAGCTAGGAAGACAATGCAGCCAACCAGCGTCGTATTTTGAGAATTCTTTTACCCACTGTGGCTGCGGACAATGACGGTGGACGTGAAAATGGTTTTCATCTATTCTTTTGTATCTATTCGCAGACATGACATACGGTAAGTGGTTTTCATTATAGACGTGAACATGGATGCCGTTTTTCGCCAATATGGCGTATTCATCAAGAGACAATCCAATCATCCTACCAGTTACTACGGTATGAGGCTTGCCATCAGCCATTGACAATTTTGGCGAAAAGTCATCTTTAAAGCATTCTTTTTTAGGTAAATCCCCGTCTAGAATCATCGATGGAGTCTCCTTTTTTGATGGAAGAAAAAGCTCGAACCAATGTTTCACCTCTTCATCAATGAAAATTTGCCCATCAGAATATGCGTACAAGTCTATAATTTTGCTCCAAAGTCCAGCTTTCATTGCCTCATTTGGTCCTTCTTTAAAATGCCACACAAATGGAATTTCTGTATGGGACGTTAGTACTTCGTGAGCAAGTTCTATAGCAGATGTACTCAGTTGCGCATATATTATATCTGGTTTAATGTCTGCAACTTTTTCTTTCCAACAGTTGTAAGGAACATCTTCGACATTTCCGAAAGGAAGAGGCCCAACGGTCGAATAGCAGAATCTAGGCTTTGACCACAAACCATACAAACGACATCCTGCCTCTTCAAATGCAAGTATGCGCTCTGGATTGTAGGCCAATTCGCCGACAATCAGTATTTTCAGTCCGTCTGTCTTTACGGGGAGATGTTCGCGATAAATCCTGTAAGCTTCATATTCGTCTACAGTTTTGTCTTTGGTACATCTGAAACGCAAAGGCGTTTTTACATTGTAAAATGCCCTATACTTATTCAGTCCACCGCCAAACCTTTCTCCACATATTTTATGTCGTTGATATGGATGGTTTGTCCATTCGCATGTAATCCGAAGTGTTGGGATGAAACATCCTTTATCAGTCAGCTTTCGCCAAAACGTAAAAAATAAATCCTCAGAGACACATTCTTTTCGTTCTGTCCATCGGTCTGCGGTTTTGCGATGAGCTACTTGAACAAGCTGCAAAGAATAACCCGGTATGGCACCCTTACAATTTTTATAAGTAATAAGCCCGGAGTCTCGTGAATCATCATATCGGATACCGCTGAATGCTAATACAATATCTTCATTGCTTAATAGTGTTTCCCTTAATGTAGCCAAATGTTCTTTATCATAAAAATCATCAGCAGGAAGATATGCAATGAAATCATATTTAGCTATTTCAATGCCTCTATTCAAGGCGTACCCAATACCTTTATTTTCGCTTAATGATAAGTAAGTTATGCGATTATCCTTAATTAAATCACACAAGAAATCGTCAATCCGGTCGGTACTTCCGTCATCAACAATAATTAGCTCCCATTCTGCACAGCTTTGCTCCATAAGACTCGCTATAGCACGTCTTACGAATTGAGCCTGATTGAATATAGGCATAATGACGGAAAAGCAGTTTCTTATCATGCTTAATAAATTGAACTTAGCAAGCGTACAAAATTTATCACGAATAAGCAAATATAAATGGTTAAAAATGTTACTGCTTGATCAATTTACAGAAAGGCCAAGCCTAAACCAGCTAATCCTCCATTAATGATAAAACCAGACATATCCAATTCTTTTTGCTTACATTCAATAAATTCTGATAAAATAGTGTCATTTATTGTTGTAGGATGGACATCTTTGCTAAAATATACGTAATATTGCCATGTTGCCTGTGCCAAATCTTTTGTCTCCAGAGTAAAATCTCCATTTGGAATGATGATGTTCTTTTGGCATGAATCATGCAACAGATGTTCAAGCACAATAATATCTGATTTGCAAAATAGCCTCTGCTCAAGAGAGTTCTTTAGCATACCAGTTACTGTGCAAAGCAAAGCTTCATAAATATGTTCAGGAAACTTCAAATAACCCTTATTAGTATCACAAAAAAACAAAAAGGACAGAATGCGATTAATCCTGCTTAGATGTACTGGCTCATTGAAATTCTTTAATGTGAATGATAATATCTGTAGTATATCACAAATCTT
>CALBJK010000246.1 GCA_937892695.1 uncultured Prevotella sp. | reverse complement strand
AGCTACAAGGAAATAGAGTCGAACAGCGTAGGCTATAAGGAGGATTACGAAATGCACTCAATGGACTTTGAAGAATTCTTGTGGGCTAAGGGCTATTCTGATGATTTCATAGACGGGCTTTATCAGAATATGCTGGACATAAAGCCTCTTGCATCATTGCAGATGGATGTCCTGATGGGGTTGTTCCGTGATTATGTCATCATTGGTGGAATGCCCGAAGTGGTGTCTACGTACATTCGAAACAAGAACTTCAGCGGTACTCTTGACATTCAGAAGCAGCTGCTGAAGGACTATGAAGAGGACATCATGAAGTATGTAGAAGGTCTGGACAAAGCCAAAGTAAAGGCCGTCTACAACCACATTTCTGTATTTCTCGCTAAGGAGAATAAGCGTTTCCAAATAACAAAAATATCAAGGAATGCACGAAACAGAGACTATATAGGTTGTGTAGAATGGCTTTCCGATACCGGTGTGATCAACCTTTGTTATTGTCTGAACCAGCCGGAGCTACCGTTAAAGGGCAATTATGACCCTAAACTGTATAAGGTTTATTTCAAAGACACCGGTTTGCTGATAGCGTCGCTCGACGATGAAGCACAAGAAGACCTCAGAGCAAACAAGAACTTCGGAACATATAAGGGAGCGATTTACGAGAACATCGTTGGAGACATGCTTGCCAAGCAGGGATACCAGCTTTTTTATTATAAGCAAGAAAACCTCGCAATCGAAATGGACTTCTTCGTAAGGGATGCTGATTCGCTCATACCCGTAGAAGTGAAAGCCAACGATGGGGCTACTCCGTCATTGAAAAAACTGATAGACGGCGACAAATACACAGATATAAGGTATGGCATTAAGTTGGGGTACAAAAACATCGGCTTCAATGGAAAATTCTATACATTTCCTTATTTTATGACTTTTTTGCTGCGACGGTTTCTGCTTGAAAAGAAATAGTATTTGGCAATATGCGACAGAAGTCGCATTGTGGAAAGGACCTATCGCTTTCCGGAAAACAGAACAATTTCTCCACTGCATTCCAATATGCCCCTTTTACGTTCCAATATGCAGCATATTGGAACGCAGAGCCAAGGCTATTACTAAGTCATTGGATTTCAACTGATTAAGAAACTGAGTCAAAAAAAATACTGCAATCGTCCGGCTTGTTCCGAAATAGAACAATAATTAATGAACGTCCTCATGTTACCAATAGAACCCAATAAAAATTAATCTGTCTGAATATCCGCCAGACATTCATTTTCGGGCATCCAGCGTAGAGACTTTAACTCTGGTGCGTCTCCTCAATGGGTAATTGCCCAAGTCATGATCAAGAATAAATCAAAATGGCATTCCGCTTGGGAGACGCACCGGAGTGACGTCTCGATGGATGGCATTCCGCTTGGGAGACGCACCGGAGTGGCGTCTCTACTCGATGGATGGCATTCCGATTTGATAATGGCAGAATGCGGACATTCATTAAAAATATTCAGGAATAGCCTGAATAAAATAAAACCGCTGCGTGTGCCTTTGAATCCTTCTTTCATTCACGGCATAACGGACAAACGGTTCTATACCTTCTACTTGCTGAGGTCAATGTCGAAACGATCACATTTGCCGTCGCGGTGAGCAAGTTTCTTCGTAGAAGGCGAAATACCGAACAAAGGCGAATAGGTAGACACGCTTATGGTCTTACCGTCGGGGCGGAACTCCAGAATGCGGAGCCATCCGTCGCCGCCGTTGCCTTCCCATCCTCCGCCTAGAGTCTGAACATTGAACATCATCTGATGGACAGTGCGTCCAGAGTCGTTCTTATCTTCACGATAGGCCACGTTGTCCTCAAAATCGCCGGGCTTGCCGGTGTGTCCGCATATCACCATGAGGATGTTCTTGCTCGGTTTCACCAGTTTCTCCCAGATGTCCTCGCCATAGTTGCGCGGCTGTATCTTATAGTCTTCGTCCTTTGTGCGCTCGGCTGTACGTTCCCGGAGGAACGAGTGGGTCATCAGTATCACACGCGCATTCTTGTAGCGGTCGGAAGCAGCCAGATTCTTAGCCCATGTGAGCACTTCGTCGCGCGGAGCCCATTCGGTAGCAATGACGAGGAGTCGTCCCCACCTGCTGTCATCAAACTCGTAGGCAGCATTTTCGAGCGATACGCGACCTTCACGGTTGGGCAATGCGCTCACCACACAGTCGGCCCACTTGCTGTTGCGCTCAAAAGGAAAATACTCGGGGAAATGGGTGAAACCTTCGTCGCCACGCACGTAACCGTATTCATGGTTTCCGGTAGAGATAATGTAGGGAACACGATTGTCAAGACGCTCGAAACAGTGTGAAGCCCATTTCCACATCTGGCGGCTGGTCTGGTTGAGCATGTGGCGGTTGCGCACAATGTTCTCGTTCTGTTCCACGAGGTCGCCAGTACACAGTACGGCCTTGATGTTGAGGTTGTCAATATTGTCGGCACACCATGCCGTACACAGTTCGAAAATAGGCTGGTTGATGTCATACTTGGTGTAGCCCTGAGGGTCGCCCAGAAGTATCATTGAGAATGATGCCGAATCGGCGAGATGCTGTTGGTCGGCTCTGTCTTGAGCAGAGACTGTGATTTGGCACAGAAGTATTAGTGCCGCAAAGATTGTTTTCTTCATCATTTACTTAATATATAATGTGTAATTCTGCAACTGAGACACACGACGACGAATTGCCAGCGGGTTATCGTCTTGCAATACCGTGTTTTTAAGGACAAATGCTTTCGGTCACTAAAATTATAAAAACTTTCTGACATGACAAAATACAGCTCAATTATCGCCAATTCCAGACTTTAATTGATGCTTCAAAACTCGCGAATTTGCGCCGACTTGTACGGTCGTCTGCAAATTCGCGAGTTTTGAAGGGGGTGTCAGGCAAAAGAATATACCACAAGCGGAAAAGACAGCAAACGGCAATTCGCCTTATTTAACAAACAAATCTCAAAATCGAAATGTTCGTTCCATGCAATGATATATCTTTGCAACCG
>CALBJK010000245.1 GCA_937892695.1 uncultured Prevotella sp. | reverse complement strand
GCACTCGGGCAACTGAGAGCAAGCTCTCTTGCCGCTCGTTTGCACTATCTTTGCATCAAATACAAGAAAACTGACATTAATGAAACGTAAAGGCTCCCTACTCATTGTAGATGACAACCGCAACATTCTGACTGCCGTCAAAATGCTCGCAGAAGACAGTTTCGAGGACATCGCCGCCATTTCCAACCCCGCCAACATTCCGGCACGGTTACGGGAAATGCGGCCCGACGTGGTGCTACTGGACATGAACTTCACCAGCGGCATCAATTCGGGCAACGAAGGTCTCTACTGGCTGCACGAGATAAAGGCCGCACGGCCACAAACCGAGGTGGTGCTCTTCACCGCCTACGCCGACATCGACCTCGCCGTGAAAGGCATAAAGGAGGGAGCTGCCGACTTCATCGTGAAGCCGTGGGACAACGACCGCATGACAGAGACGCTATGCGACGCCCGCGACAAACACCAGAATGTCGCACACAACGGTTCTACGCAAAGCCCCGGCGGCATGTTCTGGGGCACGAGCACGGCCATGACCGACCTTAGGACAATGGTAGAGAAAGTGGCAGCCACCGATGCCAATATCCTCATCACAGGCGAGAACGGCACGGGCAAGGAGGTTCTGGCCAACGAGATACACCGGCTCTCGCGACGCGCCAAGGGGGTGATGATGCCTATCGACATGGGAGCCGTAAGCGAGACTCTTTTCGAGAGCGAACTGTTCGGCCACGTCAAGGGGGCTTTCACCGATGCCAAGTCCGACCGACCAGGCAAGTTTGAGCTGGCCGAAGGCGGCACGCTCTTCCTCGACGAGATAGGCAATCTGTCCTACGCGCTCCAGGCCAAACTGCTCACCGCCCTGCAACGGCGCAGCATAGTGCGCGTGGGCGGAAGCAAGCAGATACCCATCGACATCAGGTTGATATGCGCCACCAATCGCAATCTGACCCAGATGGTGACTCAGGGAAAGTTCCGAGAAGACCTGCTCTACCGCATCAACACCATACAGCTGCATCTGCCGCCGCTGCGCGAACGCAAGGACGACATCGTAGCTCTGGCCGAACGGTTCCTGCGCAAGTATGCAGACATGTACAACAAGACCGATATGACGTTTTCGGACGAAGCCAAGGAGCGGCTTCGCTCGCTGCCGTGGTACGGCAACATACGCGAGATGGAGCACTCGATAGAGAAGGCAGTGATTCTGGCCGACGGCCACACCATCGGCCAAGACTACATAGAATGCGGCAACTCCCGTCCGGGTATACGCCCCGAAGAGTCGCAGACTATCGACCAGATGGAACGCTCAATGATAGAACGAGCCATAAGCGAGTGTGACGGCAATCTCTCGCTCGTGGCCTCACGGCTGGGCATATCGCGACAGACTCTGTACAACAAGATTAAACGTTACGGCCTATGAACGACACGTACACCGTAATCGTAGTGCTCTTAGCTATCGTTGCTGCAGCCGCCTACGTCAGACTCTGGCGCAAATACCGGCGCAACATCGAGAAAGTGAAGTTCATGTTCGACGCTATCGACAACATCGACTACTCCTTCAACTTCGCTACCGAGGGCGTGACAGGAGCCGACCGGCTGATGAACATGTCGCTCAACCGCATCAAACGCATTCTGCAACGGGCGCGAGACGAAGCCCTCGAACGCGAGAAATACTACGAACAGATAATCAATGCCGCAGACACCGGCATCCTGGTAGTGAACGAAAAAGGCAACATACTGCAGCATAATAGAGCCGCCGAAAAACTACTTGACAACAAGGTACTAACCCATCTGGACCAGATAAGAAACCAACTATGGAAAAGCGGACTGTCTGTACATGAGACCGAAGCCAGGCTGAAAGGCAAGAAAGTAAGCATCTTCACCGTGAGCGACATAGACAAAGAACTGGCCAACCGCGAGGTAGACTCGTGGGTGAAGCTGATTCGTGTACTCACACACGAGATTATGAACACCGTCACACCAATCACTTCGCTCAGCGCGACACTGCTCAAGAACACTCGAGGCGAACAGCACGACGGTCTGGAAACCATCAACAAGACCGGTCGCGAACTGATAGCCTTTGTCGAAAACTACCGCAAGTTCACCCACGTACCAACACCCAAACCCGACCTGTTCTACTTCAAGCCTTTTGCCGAGCGAATGGCTTCGCTCACCGGACGGCGTATCGACATAAGTGTGGAACCAGACGACATGATGATATACGCAGACGAAGGACTCATAGCCCACGTGATGACCAATGTCTTGAAAAACGCCGTTCAGGCCACATCGCCGTCCGACCCTATCTCCATACGGGCTTTTATCAACGACATGGACAACACCGTCGTCGACATAACCAACGTTGGCGAACCTATACCCGACGACGTGGCACAGCACATATTCGTGCCGTTCTTCACCACAAAAAAAGAAGGCAGCGGCATCGGTCTGTCGCTCTCGCGCCAGATAATGCGCATGAGCGACGGCTCGATAAGCTTGAAACAAAATAAAGAAAAAAGGGAAGTGACATTTGAACTGGTGTTCAAATAAGGATTGTTTTCTATTTAACTATAAATCAGAAAACGACATTACCATTATCTACGGGAATAATACTTGTTCACCAGTCCGACAATTTCGTAAGGAACAAGTTTGCTGATATCATCGCCGTAGGCTACGTCCTGGCGCACCTGAGTGCTGCTAACGTCGTATAATCCGGTGTCGACCAGACTGACACCCGACGGCAATAACGATGCATCGACAGAGTATCCACGCCGTGGAAAAATAAAAATGCGGTGCGTAGCGATGATGTCCGAAGCGTGATACCAGCGGTCGAAGAGCTTCCAGTTGTCGGCTCCGATAATCAGAGCGAACTCACGCTCGGGATAGTCGCGGCAGAGCGACTGGAGCGTAGTCCACGTATAAGAAGGACGCGGCAAGGCAAACTCATAGTCAGAAGCCGTCACTCCCTCAACTCCGGCCACCGCCCTGCGGACCATATCGAGCCGAAGACCGTCGTCAAGCAATGCAGACGACGTTTTGAGAGGATTCTGGGGCGACACCATCAGCCACACTTCCTTCATGTCGGTATGACGTAGCATCTGGCGGGCAATAGCCACATGACCGTTATGGATAGGGTTGAACGACCCGCCATAGATGCCGGTGATGAGCTTTTCGGAGGCCATATCCTTACTCAGAAATGAAGCTTTTCACCACGTTGTAAGTCTCATCGACTGCTCTGTCAAGGTTGTCGTTGACGATGACACGGTCGAACTTAGGTGCAAAGGTCAGCTCGAACTTGGCACGGGCGAGTCGGTCCTTTATAACTTCGGGCGTGTCGGTAGCGCGTCCTTCGAGTCGGCGGCGAAGCTCTTCTATCGAAGGCGGCTGTATGAAAATGCTCAAAGCGCGGTCGCCATAAAAGCGTTTGATGTTGCAACCGCCCTTCACGTCGACATCGAAAACGACGTTGTCTCCGTCCGACGACTGCTTCTCGACCTGCGACTTCAGCGTGCCATAGAAGCGGTCCTTGTAGACTTCTTCGTATTCGAGAAACTCGTCGGCGGCGATACGACGGCGGAATTCTTCAGGCGTAAGGAAGAAGTACTCCACCCCGTCGCGCTCTTTGCCGCGTGGGGGACGGCTCGTACATGAGATGGAGAACGCCAGATGAAGTTCCTTGTCAGCCATCAGACGACCAATGATTGTACTCTTTCCGCTTCCGCTCGGAGCTGAGAATATTATCAGTTTACCTGCCATTTTGTCTTGTTTTTAATCAATGTCAGCCTTCTGTAAACACTTTGTCACCGTTTAAAGCGCATTGAGCACTTGTTCCTTTATCTGCTCCAGCTCATCCTTCATCTTCACTACGATGTTCTGCATTTCGGCGTTGTTGCTCTTGCTCCCGGTGGTGTTGATTTCGCGTCCCATCTCCTGGGCGATGAAACCGAGCTTCTTTCCCTGTCCGCAAGGCTCGTCCATAGTCTCGCGGAAGTACTTCAGATGATTAGCCAGACGCTGTTTCTCCTCGCTTATGTCCAGCTTTTCTATGTAGTAGATAAGCTCCTGTTCCATGCGGTTCTTGTCGTACTCTACGTCGGGAATGGTCTTGAGCGAGTCTACAATGCGGCTACGGATTTTCTCGACGCGCGATTTTTCGTATGGTTCGATGCCTTTGAGAAGAATCTCTATGTTGTCTACCTTCTCGGCAAACTTCTTCTGCAACGCTGCACCTTCCTGAGTACGGAAAGCCACAAGCTTGTCTACGGCCTCATGAACGGCCTTGGTAGCAGCTTGCCATTCCTCGTCGTCTAGCACTTCGGCATCGGCATGTGCAGTCACGTCTGGCATACGCAGGAGCGTGAAGAACCAGTCCCGTGGCTCCGGAATACCCGTACGCGAAGCTATGTCCTTTATCTGATGATAATAGTTTTCGACCAGCATAGCGTTTATTTTCGACGCTTCTACGGCATCGTCTTTCTCAGCCCAGATTGAGAACTCCACCTTTCCGCGTATCAGTCTTTCGGTGATGTACTGGCGAATCTCCATTTCTTTTTCTCTATAAAGAGGAGCCACACGCGCCGATAGGTCGAGAGTCTTACTGTTGAGAGACTTTATTTCGACGTTTATTTTCTTGTTTTTGTAGATTACGACCGACTTACCGTAACCTGTCATTGACTGTATCATTTTATTCGTTCGGATTTTATTGCAAAAGTACAAAAAATAAACAACAACGCCACACATACATCCGGCTTTGACGGGACAATGGCTGTCATTTTATAAATATAGGACAATCAGACGGACTTATTTCGCCTTTGCCGAGCCGTTTCCTTATGTCGTTCATCTTTCTCAAGCGGTCGAACGAGTAGGTCCGGCCGTTCTTGTCGATGAAATCGAACAGACAGAACGCCTTTTCGAGAAGAAAGTCGCGTTCTGGATTTGACACGGTGTCGGCCTCGGCGTAGTAGAGTTCGGCCAGCATTTCAGCCTTCGGCAACCGTTGCTCTTCCTCCATTCCGCCTATGGCCTTCATCACCTCGTTGACAGTAGCATCATGGTAGAAAGCGTATGGGCCTACGTATTTCTCGTACATGTCGCGTATGGCCTCGCGGCGGTCTTCTATCTCTTTCTTTTCAAGCATACGCTGCAACGCAGCGAAGAACTCGCGGATGAGCCGCATTATATAATCTCTTTGTAGCATTTTTCTTAGTTCGTATTATTGTAACATTCGCCGCCCAGACTCGTCACATACTCGTATAGTTTGCGATAGAACGGATGGCGTGTCATGGTCGACACGTCGCCAAGGATGATGAGTTTCATACGCGCCCGGGTAATAGCAACGTTCATCCGGCGCAAGTCGGAGAGAAATCCTATCTGGCCGTCATCGTTGGCACGGACGAGCGAAATGAGAATAACGTCGCGCTCCTGGCCTTGGAATCCGTCTACAGTATTGACGCTTATCAGCCGTCGGAAGGGTTTGAAGAACTCACTCTTCTGTACCAGTCGGCGCAGATACTGCACTTGGGCACGGTACGGCGAGATTATGCCGACATCGATATTTTCGTCTAACACCCGTGTCTTGCCTATCTTTGTGAAATAGGATTCGAGCGTTGTCAGCGTCAGAGCAGCCTCATCGCGGTTGATGCGTCCGAAACTTTCGCCGACAAACTCCTCGTGTCCGTCAAGTCCGGACGTATCGTGCCATACAATCGGGATGTCATAGTCGAGAATTCCCCGAAAGCGTATCTGCGGTGCCGTGACAATCTTTCCTCCGTAGAAATACTCGGAAGAAAAGCGCATTATCTGTTCGTTCATGCGGTATTGTACGGTGAGGAGCGTGACCGTTTCAGGCTTGTTCTCGACAATACGTTCCATGAGCGTCTTGCCCAGTCCGCCCCGCAGAGCCTCAATGCTCTTCACCGTAGGCGGCAACTGGCAGTGGTCGCCGGCGAAGACAACCCGCGAAGCCTTACGAATGGCAATCCAACAGGCTGCCTCGAGAGCCTGTGCGGCCTCATCTATGAATAGCGTACCGAAATTCATGCGTTCGAGTACACGGTTGGCCGAGCCTGTAAGAGTAGAGGCAATGACACGGGCTTCGCCGAAGATGTCGGCGTTAATACGCAGTTCGAGTTCAGTGGCGCGGCTCTTCAGACGGTCTATCTTCTGGTGTATGCTGTCACCCTTTTTACGTGCCGAGCGTAGCTGTCTGATGGCTTTGCGTATGCTCCAGAGTTGTGGATAGTCGGGATGAGCCTCGAACCGCCTTTCGTAGGTGAAGGAGAGCATCTTGTCGTTGACCCTTGTTGGATTGCCTATACGCAACACACTCACCCCACGGTCGACGAGTTTCTCGGCTATCCAGTCGACAGCCGTATTGCTTTGGGCGCACACGAGTACCTGATTCTCACGCATGAGAGTCTCATAGATGCCCTCGACGAGCGTTGTGGTCTTGCCTGTACCGGGCGGACCGTGGACAATCATCACATCTTTAGACAGCAGCATCTCGTTTACAGCGTGCTCCTGCGAGCTGTTCAGCCAAGGAAGACGCAGCGACGGAAACGAGAATCTCGACACCCGGGCGTTGGTGTAGAACAAGTCGCGCAGTTGGGCTAACCGTCCGTTCTTGGCTCTAACAACGCGGTCGAGAGCATCGAACATCAGTCGGTAGGACGTTTCGTCAAAAGACAACTGGACTCCCACGTCGTGCGACCTCTGCAGCCGGAGAATGCTGTCAGTATCGGGCATGACTACTACCATGCGGTCGCCGTCGACATAGCTGACCGTAGAGGTGAACGAGAAATAACGTAGCTGCGGCGCAGACTTCGACTGTTTATCCGGTTTGCGAGCGGCCTGGTCATTCGCGTTCGAGTCGCCGCCGCCAGCAGTAAGCGTGAAGAAAACCACCGGACGGCCAAATTCAAAGTTGTGTTCTATCTCCGTGTCTTCTGTGCGGAACACTTCGAGCACTGGCTGGTTGAGCGAATTGTAGTAGCTGCGGCCTATGCGGAGCGACATCCACGCGTCGCCACGTTTGACCTTGCGGCGTATGCCTATGGTCTGGGTCTGACGACGGAACTCTTCTCTCTCGCTTTCATACTCGGTCTGAAGAAGCGTCTTCTGGCGCAGAAGTTCGGATATGGGGGAAGCTGTCTGATTCATTTTCCGGTCTCACCTCCTTTCTCCGTCTCGGCTTCCGAACCTGCTTTTGCCTTGGCTCTGCGTTCTGCCTCTTGCCTGGAAAAGACACAGCCACAGAAGTTCTGACGGTAAAGACCGTACTGTCGTGAAAGTTCGATAGAGCGCAAATACCCTCCACGCTTCTTGAAGTCGGACGGCAGAAAGGCTATTCCGTACTTGCGCCCCATCTCTTCGCCGATGGCATTGAGCCGTACCGCATCCTTCATCGGACTGATAGTGAGCGTCGTCGTGAAATAGTCGAAGCCACGCTCGGCGGCAATCTGTGCGGTCCGACCCAGCCGCAAACGGAAACACTCGGTACAGCGCAACCCTCCCTCGGGTTCGTGTTCCAGTCCGTGCGAGGCCTCGTAGAACTTGCGAGGGTCGTATTCGCCCTCGATGAAGCTGACAGGATTGACCGTAGGCATCTCACTTATAAGCCGCTGTTGCTCGGCAACACGGTGGCGGTACTCGGCTTCGGGAGAGATGTTCGGATTGAAGTAGAACACCGTCACGAAGAAATGTTGCGACAGATATTCTATTGAGTAACTGCTGCACGGCGCACAACAGCTGTGAAGCAGCAGCGTCGGCACACGTCCGGCTGCCTCTTCATTGCTGAGGATACGGTCGAGCAGCAACTGATAATTGGTCTTGTTCATCGTATCTGCAAAATTTATGCAAACTATTTGCAAACAAAAAGCAAACTATTTGCAAAGTTAATGCAAACAGACGAAACACGGAAACATCGCCTTCTATTTCCGTTGAAACAATCAGTCACGAGCATCAAGCCGTATGGAATTTAACTTTGCAGAGTGCTGAAGTCACCACAATAGGGCGGCAATAGGATTAAAATATAATCAGTCATCGTTCGGCTTTTAAAGAATTTATTCGTAATATTGCAACGGTCTGGGGTTGTGTCTTCGCCATCAGGTTTTCTACAGAAGGCAAAGACCAAACCACGCTTAAAAAAAGACAACAATGGAAACAGCAATCACTATCACGCGCATCGACCCCACATTCTGGTATGTTGGTATGAAAGAACCCATCGTCCAGCTGATGGTCTACGGCCACGACATAGCCCAGGCCACAGTCTCCACCGACTATCCTGGAGTCCGGATAAAGGGTACAGACAGAGCCGACTCGCTCAACTATCTGTTCGTAGACATCGACCTGAGCGGGGCGCAGCCAGGCACGATGGCTCTACGTTTCGCTCTCGGACAGCGCTCTGTCTGCATCGCCTACGAGCTGCGACGACGTGAACGAAGCGGCGAAGAACGGCAAGGATTCACCAACGCCGACGTGCTCTACTTGCTCATGCCCGACCGCTTCGCCAAAGGCAAAAGCGGAAAGTCAGTATTGACGGTCTGAAACCATACAAGATAGACCGTAGCGAACCGTCACTGCGACACGGAGGCAACCTCGAAGGCATACGCCGCCACCTCGACTATTTCACACGGTTGGGCGTGACGGCTTTATGGTTCACACCGGTTCTGGAGAACAATTCTCCCGACTCGCGCCGACTGAGCACCTATCACGGATATGCCACAACCGACTACTACCGCGTTGACCCACGGCTGGGTACCAACGACGACTATCGCCGGCTCGTCGACGAAGCCCACCGACTGGGGCTGAAAGTAGTGATGGACATGATTTTCAACCACTGCAGCATCGACCATCCGTGGATTGCCGACCTGCCTTCACGCGACTGGCTCAACACCCCCGACTGGCTCTTCGACCATAAGGAAGGGTCATCTTACCCGGGACCGACATCACAAGGCGACAATGTTTTTTCGCGCCGACACGCACAATATGTACAGACCAACTACAAACTCACGCCTATCCTCGATCCCTACGCTTCTAAGATAGACCTGCACGAGACAACAGACGGATGGTTCGTACCGTCTATGCCCGACCTCAACCAGCGCAATCCGCACGTTATGAAGTATCTCACACAGAACAGCATCTGGTGGATAGAGACTATCGGGATAGACGGCATACGTATGGACACATACCCCTACGCCGACCGCGAAGCCATGAGCAAATGGATGAAACGGATAGAAACTGAATATCCAAACTTCAACACCGTAGGCGAAACGTGGGTGACCGAACCCGCATACACGGCTGCGTGGCAGAAAGACTCGAAGCTCACCGGTCTCAACTCGCATCTGAAAACAGTGATGGACTTCAGCTTCTTCGACAAGATAAACCGTGCAAAAAATGAAGAGACTGACGAATGGACGCACGGACTTAACAGGATATACAACAGTATGACATACGACTATCTTTATCCAAATCCGTCAAATGTGCTCGCCTTCATCGACAACCACGACACCGACCGGTTTCTCGGCGACGGACAAGACACGGCAACTCTCAAACAGGCATTGGCCTTGCTGCTCACCACCAACCGCATACCGCAGATATATTACGGCACCGAAATTCTGATGAACGGCACACGAGCCGTCACCGACGGCAATGTACGCAAAG
Source organism: uncultured Prevotella sp. (assembly GCA_937892695.1). Lineage (GTDB taxonomy): Bacteria > Bacteroidota > Bacteroidia > Bacteroidales > Bacteroidaceae > Prevotella. Next base: position 434 of record CALBJK010000245.1, on the reverse strand, counting down.
ACTTTCCCGGCGGCTTCCCCGGCGACACAGCCAATGCATTCACCCGTAAAGGGCGTACTCGGGAGCAACAGGCGATGTTCGGCTGGCTCAGTCATCTGCTCCATTGGCGGCAGGGCAACGACGTTATAACCAAAGGACGACAAACACAATTCATACCCTACAAAGGCGTTTATGTGATAGCACGACAGTACGGCGGACGGACAGTAATGACAATACTGAACGGCACATCGCGCCAAGCAAGTTTCTGCCCTGTACGCTATGCCGAAATAACAGGAAGCACGACTGAAGCCCACAATGTTTTGACAGGCCGGATGGTGAACATCACAAAAAACATACGGCTCGCCCCACGTCAGGCACTCATACTGGAGTTTATATCATAAAATCGAGTAGGAGGTAAACACTAATCATAGGTGTTTATCTCCTACTTTCGTGTT
>CALBJK010000244.1 GCA_937892695.1 uncultured Prevotella sp. | reverse complement strand
GGGCGCGCCAAGGATTCTGACGATCGCACACAAGAGGCTCTTCTGAAGATGATGGCTATGGGAGGGGACGGAACTCCAGCCGAACGTCTGGCAGCTCTACATATCGTACCACTTTCCATATCCTATGAGTATGATCCCTGTGACTATCTCAAAGCTCAGGTGTTCCAGCTACAGCGCGACATTCCGGAATGGAAGAAAGGACCTATGGACGATGTGATAAGCATGAAGACCGGCATTCTGGGCTACAAGGGCCATATCCACTACCATTGTGCGCCGTGTATTGACGAGTGGCTGTCAGGTCTGGACAAAAATATGCCCAAAAACGAATTCTTTAAGTCGGTAGCCGATTATATAGACCTCCAGATTTTCAAAGGCTACCGTCTTTATCCCGGCAATTATGTTGCCCTCGACTTGCTTCATGGCAGCGACGACCATGCTTCCCATTACACGGCACAAGAAAAGATGACATTCGAAAAGTACATAGACGGACAGATGGGCAAGATAAAGCTAGAAAAACCTGACGTACCTTATTTGCGCCAACGTATGCTTACAATGTATGCCAATCCTGCAATCAACCAAATCCATGTACTGAACGTCCGTTAATAAATGACAAAACTTACCATCATAACTCTTGCCGCTGCAATTACGGCTGTCGGTTGCACCTCGGAAGGCTATGAGACGGGCGACAGCCAGCTGTCCTACATGCGTGCCGACTTTGTCGAAGTCCATACGGATGGCGACAAGGCAATTGATTGTGCTGTTACCGACGATGGCGAACGCTTGGCAGTAGCTAAGCCGTTCCATGCCTCGTGGGCGGAGCGTCCCGATACGCTCTACCGTGCCTTGTTGTATTACAACCGTATTGGGAACACCGATTCAGAGAGCGAAGCCGAAGTCATAGCCTCGGCGCAAATAATGGTGGTCAGACCGCATCGCAAGGATGAAATTAAGGACATGAGGACTGACCCTGTTACGTTCGAGAGCCTTTGGATGTCGCGTACTGGGCGTTATCTGAACTTAGGCTTTACACTGAAGACCGGAACTCCTGAAGATGATAAGGCTGTACAGACCGTAGCTGTGGCCAATGAAGGAACCGTAGTTTCGTCTGACGGTAAGAAAACAGCCATTCTCCGTTTTTTTCATGACCAAGGCGGTGTGCCTCAGTACTATTCGTCAAGTACATACATAAGCATACCGATGACAGATTTCAGTGCCGACTCCGTGAGGTTTGCTATCAATACCTATCAAGGTGAAATGGTTAAGACTGTTGCCATAAAACATTAGTCATATTCTATCCAAACTAAAATCTTCATCTTATGAAAAAAACTTTGCTCTTTGTTGCTGCTTCTGCATTGCTGGCAACAGTGGCTGCCACATCATGTGGCAACCAAAAGAAAGTGTCGTCAGATACCGATTCGCTTACTTTCGGTTCAATTACTCTGAAGTCTATAGTTCCTCTCAAAGACGGTTCTCAGCAGCCGGCGTGCGAACTTGATATGCAGATAAAGTATGCCCAAGGCCCCAATGCCGACCGCATAAACGATTCGATAAAGGCTTCTGGCATCTTCATGCGCGACTTCTATTCTCCAGCTACCGCTCCCAAGTCGTTGCCGCAGTATGCCGATTCGTTCGCTGCATCGTATGTTCGGACATACAAGCGCGACGTGACAGAATTGAAGAAAATGGGAGCAAACGATGCCGCTTGCAGTTACAATTATGTCGTCAAGACTTCGGTCGGCAAGGGCAAGGATGGTGTCATCAACTATCTTGCCCAGGGCTATTCGTTTACAGGAGGGGCACACGGAATGAGCTTTGTGTCGGCTCTAAACTTCGACCCAAAGACAGGAAAGAAACTTTCTTTGGACGATGTCTTCACCAAGGGAAGCGACAAAGTGCTTATGGACAAGGTCATAGAGAACATTGCCAAGAAGTTCGGCGTGTCCGGACTTGCCGGACTGAAGACTCTCGGCATTTTCGATTATGTCGATGTCCGTCTGCCCGAAAGCTTCATTCTGGGTACTGACAGCGTGACATTCATATACGAAACCGATGCCATTGCCCCTCACGCTGTGGGCGAAATCAGGTCGTCACTGGCCTATAAAGACCTGACAGACATCATGCCTAAAGTCAAGAAGTAGGCATCATCATTCTGTAATGGAATGGAAAATGTCTGGCAATATAAAAGAAACCGGCCATTAGGATATATGCAGGAGTTATTCATGTCTTGTCCTAATGGCCGGTTCATGTTTTATAGATCCGACTCTTTACGTTAACTGTCGCGTAATAGCCTCTACAGCTTACAGATCAAACTTGTAACCCAGTGTTATCTGGAACACGCTGTTCTTCTTGTCAGAGTAGTCGAACGTCTTGGTCACGCCGAAGTTGTAGCGGGCATCGAGTACTACATTGCTGAATTCGTAAGACAGACCTACAGGTATGCTGAAGTCTACGTCCTTGGCCGTAATCTCGGTTTTACCTAAATCCTGACCGAATACTTCTGTCTTCGTTTTGCTGCTTACCAGGAATCCGGGCTGTATGCCGACCTTTACGGCCAGACCGGGAACAACATAGACGTTGGCCATGATGGGAACGTTGATGTAGTCGAGCTTTGTCGTTACGCTTCCAGACAGGTTCTGGCCGAAAACACTTGTGCCGGCACTGAACTTGTTTCCCTGCATCGAGTACATGGCCCCGGCCGAAATGCTGAAGATGTCAGTGGCCTGATATTCAAATTCTAATCCTGCGCCCAATCCGAAGCGAGGGTCTGCACCTTCCGACTTTGTCAGACTTGCTATGTTGAGACCAACTTTAGGCTGCAATGTTACCGAACCCACTGCGTGTTGTGCCGATGCTGCCACAGACGAAAGAAGCACTGCGGCCATGATTAAAATCTTTTTCATAATCGTTCTTTTTTAAATTGTTTGTTATTGATGATCTTCTTTTCTTATTTCTTATAATATATGCGTCTGCTCCGTATTACGGTGTATTGTCATATCACCGTCTTTCT
>CALBJK010000243.1 GCA_937892695.1 uncultured Prevotella sp. | reverse complement strand
GCTTCTTTTTTATGTCCCTATGAATTATTTAGGCTATGTGTTGATGACAACGCTCTATCGATGTCGTTTGTAAGTTTCACGAAATCTTCAACAGACAGCTGCTCTGGGCGCTTCGGCAGAATTTCAGCATCAAATTTGTCTGAAGGTACTTGTCCACCAAACAGTTGTCTCATGCTTACGCGTAGCATCTTACGCCTTTGAGTGAAGACTGTTTTCACTACACGCTTAAAAAGAGCTTCATCACATCCGAGACGCTGTACTCCGTTGCGAGTCATACGTATGACAGCACTTTTAACTTTTGGTGGCGGATTGAAGACATTTGCGTCGACAGTAAAAAGATATTCTACATCGTACCATGCCTGTATAAGTACAGACAACACCCCATAACTCTTATTGCCCGGCGCAGAAGCAATTCGTTGCGCTACTTCCCTTTGTATCATACCAGTACAGCAAGGTATGAGATTCTTATAGTCAAGCATCTTGAAAAATATCTGTGACGATATGTCATACGGATAGTTCCCTGTTAAGACAAACTGACGACCTTGAAACACATCGTTCAAATCAAGTCTGAGAAAGTCGTCGCTTATTATATTTTGACGCAATGAAGGGTTGGTGGCGTAAAGATATTCCACCGATTCTTTATCAATCTCCACAGCTTTCACCTCTCGTCCTTTTTTCACAAGAAATTGGGTGAGCACGCCCATACCAGGTCCAATCTCCAATATCGGAATTTCCGGACATGTATCAACAGTGTCGGCAATGGCTTCTGCTATATTCAAATCGGTCAGGAAATGCTGGCCGAGTTTTTTCTTAGGTCTGACTGTTTTCATGGCACAAACTTAGTAATAAAATCTGATATTATCTCTCTTTCTTATATAAAATGTATCTGTGACGGCAAAAAGATTTATGTTAGCATTGTTATTGACAAAAAAATGCGTAAGTTTGCAAGTATGTTCGAGAATTTGAAAAATAAGAGTATTGCCGTATTGCTGTCAGGAGGAGTTGACAGTTCGGTTGTAGTTTATGAGCTAGCAAGTCGTGGGCTTCATCCCGATTGCTTTTATATAAAAATAGGTCCTGAAGAAAAAGAAGAGTGGGATTGCTCCAGCGAAGAAGACCTTGAGATGGCCACGGCTGTAGCATCCAAATACGGATGCAAGTTGAATGTTGTCGACTGTCACAAAGAGTATTGGAATGAAGTGACGCGCTATACCATGGAAAAGGTAAAAGCCGGTTTTACTCCGAATCCTGACGTTATGTGCAACAGAATGATTAAGTTCGGTGCATTTGATAAAAAGGCCGGGTACGATTATGACTTTATAGCAACAGGACATTATGCCCAAACCGAAATCATCAATGGCAAGAAATGGCTTACGACCAGTCCCGATCCAGTAAAAGACCAGACTGATTTCTTGGCTCAGATATACGACTGGCAACTGAAGAAAGCATTTTTCCCAATCGGACATTATAAGAAAGGTGAAGTAAGGGCTATCGCAGAACGCGAGCATCTGATCAATGCCAAGCGCAAGGATTCTCAGGGAATATGTTTCCTTGGACGCATAAATTATAACGACTACATCCGTCGTTACCTTGGCGAGAATCCTGGTGACGTGCTCGAATTGGAAACGGGCAAGAAAATAGGACAACACAAAGGACTGTGGTTCCACACCATAGGACAGAGACATGGTTTGGGGCTCGGCGGAGGTCCCTGGTATGCGGTTAAAAAGGATGTGCATAATAATATTTTATATGTAAGCAAAGGCTATGAACCACGCACAACTTACAAAAAAGATTTTCCGATAAGAGACTTCCATTTTCTTACGGACAACATCTGGAAAAACTCGGACAAGGCGAACGTTACATTTAAGATACGCCATACTCCAGAGTTCCATCAGGCGGTAATCGAAGCGTCGGGGGTAGGCTCATACGTTATCCACTCAGAAGAACTAATCCAAGGTGTGGCTCCAGGACAGTTCTGTGTCGTCTATGACGAGAACCATCACTGTTGCATCGGAAGTGGAGAAATTACTTATTGATTACAATCAGAGACATTTTTTATCCAAGCGGTCATATCTGCTAAAACTTCTATAGAGAATGTCTCTTCTATTTTACTATACTCGTCAGGCATTCCGGTTTTAGAATGTTGAAACAAATGGTTCAGTCCGGCATATTTTTTAGTCACATTATATTTGTTTTTGGGTAAAAAATCGCTTACGGCGGACAGGTTAGATGCAGGAAGAACCTGTTTGTCAAGACTTCCATACAGAGCCATAACCGGACATCTAGTCAAAGAAAGATCATGCTTAGGATCATAATCAGCAAAGAATCTCAACCATCTATTTGAATCACCTTGCTGTTCAATATATGCCTGAATATCATGAGAGGTCACATTCTTGTTTATCCCGGCGGATTTCAACGCCGAGCAGTTTTGTTCTGCCAGGACACTGTCTCCTTTGAGTCCCGGAGCGGCCAGCGCAACAACGAAGTCGGTCAAACCTCTCGCCCCAAGCATGAAAGCAATCATTCCACCTTCACTATGTCCGACAACCCCGACCTTTTTAAATCGCTTTGATTGGCGAAGAAAATTTAGTCCGGCATCAGCGTCATTCATAAAGTCGGCAGTAGTACATCCCTTCATATTGCCTGTAGACTTACCGATGCCACGGTCGTCATACCTTAAAGATGCAATTCCGTTGCGTGCAAGATAATCGGCAATCACAAGGAACGGCTTATGGGCGAACAGCTCTTCGTCGCGATTCTGCTGTCCGCTGCCCGTTACAAGCAAGACAACAGGAACTTTCTTTTTATTGGCTGCAAAAGGAAGTGTAAGAGTGCCCGATAGTTCGACATCGTCTTTCTTGTTACAGAACATCACATCTTCTGTAGCGTATGGATAGGGGGGCTTTGGCGTTTGCGGTCTTTTATACACGACAGTCCCCGAAATCAGGTTAAGAGTAAATGGTATTCCTTTTTGCGTGAAGGTACCAAATATTTTTCCGTCCTTCTTCTTTCCGGTATATGTAGCGTCCACCTTTGGAATTGAAATATTTACATAATCGTCTGACAGATAGTTAATTATCGCAGATATACCGTATGCTCCTTGGTCTGGACTGTCTATTGTGCAGGTTTCACCGTCTTCGCTTACAGATATATTGAAGACCAGCGTAATACTGGTTAGAGGATTGACCTCTAGTACACCGTTCCACGGTCCGGCAATCTTTTGCGAAAACACCGATGACGGGAAGCTCAGAAAAAGCAACACCAAAGTGACAAATATCTTCATAGTAATGATAAAA
>CALBJK010000242.1 GCA_937892695.1 uncultured Prevotella sp. | reverse complement strand
AGGGGGGAAAGATGAAATCTGTACATTATCCACTGCGCAGAAATTCAGTGAAAAAATGAAGAGTTTAGGCAAGAAGTGTGAGTTGCATATATTTGAAAATGCAGGGCATCCGATATTTTCTTATCGTAGTCCGTTGACAAAGACTTTCTATGATGTCAGACAGCTGACTGATAACTTTCTGGAGAAATTGAAGTTAGGAGATTAAGTCTTTTTCTCAATTATCTGTGACAATCTTATTAAATATAATAACAGGCATGTTTGCCTTAAAAACTTAAACTTATGAAGAAAATAATGATAGGTGTTGTATGTGTCGCCAGTATGCTTGTGGCTCCGTCTTTTGCTGCCGACCTTTTTGTTGAGGCTGAAAGCTTTGAGAATAAAGGCGGATGGGTTGTCGACCAGCAGTTTATGGATCTGATGGGTTCGCCTTATCTTTTGGCACACGGTATGGGAGTACCGGTCAGGGATGCTACTACTGATGTGGTTTTCCCGGAGAAGGGAACATACTATGTCTACGTAAGAACGTATAATTGGACTTCGCCTTGGTACAAAGGTGAAGGGCCGGGACGTTTCACTCTGTCTGTCGACGGCAAACAGCTCTCGAAAGAGTTAGGTGTGAAGGGCAATGCTTGGATGTGGCAACAGGCTGGAACAATAGACGTGAAAAAGGTACGCTCCAAACTGGTTTTGCACGATTTGACAGGCTTTGACGGACGCATTGATGCCGTTTATTTCACTACGGCTAAAGGCGATGTCCCGCCGTCAGATGTGAAATCTCTTGAAACATTCCGTCGCGAAGCCCTCGGTCTTCCTTCAACACCTCCTTCTGCGGGACATTTCGATTTTGTGGTCGTCGGTGGTGGTGTGGCTGGTATCAGCGCAGCGGTTTCGGCTGCAAGATTAGGCTGTAAGGTGGCTCTGATAAACGACCGGCCTGTACTAGGTGGCAATAACAGTTCGGAGGTGCGTGTGCATCTTGGCGGACGCATAGAGTCAGGAACATATAAAGAGCTTGGTAATTTGCAGAAAGAGTTTGGACCTACGCGAGGAGGCAATGCCCAACCCGCAGAATACTATGAAGACTGGAAGAAAGACTCGATTGTCTCAGCGGAAAGGAACATAACTCTTTTTGCCAATTATCGTGCTATAGCCGTGAAGAAAAGCGGTAATCGAATTACTTCAGTAACGGCAAAAAACATAGAGAGCGGACGCGAATTGAGTTTTGAGGCACCTCTTTATTCTGACTGTACAGGCGACGGGACCATAGGCTATCTTGCCGGTGCCGACTGGCGTATGGGGCGTGAAAGCCGTTCTGAATTCGGTGAAAGTACAGCTCCCGAGAAAGCCGACAAGATGACGATGGGTGCTTCGGTGCAATGGTATTCGGTAGAGACAGGAAGGCGCAGCCGTTTCCCATTGTTCGATTACGGTTTGGGCTTCAATGCTGCGAACTGTGAACATGTCACAATGGGCGAATGGACATGGGAGACAGGTATGAATTATAACCAGATAAGTGATTTTGAGAGGATAAGGGATTATGGCTTGATGGTAGTATATTCTAATTGGAGCTGTCTGAAGAACGTATTGAAGGAGTATCCGAAGCGTAAACTCGGATGGGTGGCTTATATTTCAGGCAAGCGTGAGTCGCGTCGTCTGATGGGCGACTACATCCTTAAAGAAGATGATTTGCGCAAGAATGTTTTCCATGAAGACGGTACGGCTGCTACCACATGGAGCATAGATTTGCATTATCCTGACCCACAGAATTCGGAACATTTTGGCGGACGTGAATTCAAGTCGATAGCCAAGCATATCAACATTTACCCTTATCCCATTCCTTATCGTTGCCTTTATTCGCGTAATGTCGATAATCTTTTCATGGCAGGAAGAGACATCAGCGTAACTCATGTGGCACTGGGCACAACACGTGTCATGCGTACTACGGGCATGATGGGCGAAGTGGTCGGTATGGCAGCATCGTTATGTAAGAAACACGATGTGGAGCCGAGAGCCATTTACCGCTCGTATTTAGTTGAGCTTAAAACGTTGATGAAAGAAGGGGTAGGCAGGAAAGGATTGCCCAACAATCAGCGGTATAACGAAGGAGGAACACTGACGAAAAAGCCAGAATTGAAATAGTAAAGGATGGAATGCTATAATATTCAGGCTTACTGATTTTTCTAACTAAATAATATGACTCTAATG
>CALBJK010000241.1 GCA_937892695.1 uncultured Prevotella sp. | reverse complement strand
ACACGCTATCGGAACAGGCTGTTTTCTCGCCGAGATACAGCAGACCAGCGACGTTACATACAGGATATACGACTTCAAGCGTAAGGACAAGAACGGCAACTACCGCCAGCTACACACCAAGGAAGCGGCAGAGTGCATAAACTATAACGTCGAAAGCGACTACCGCACAGAGTACACTCCGGCTAAGAACCGAGGCGTGTCGCTCGTACAGTGTCCTTTCTTCAACACTGCAGTCTACGATCTCGACGAACCTATGACTCTCGATTATAGCGAACTTGACAGTTTTGTCATCCTAATCGGAGTGAAAGGCAGTGCAAAGATAACCGACAATGAAGGCAACGAGACCTCTCTTTCGGCTGGAGAAAGTATGATTGTTCCTGCTACTACTAAGGAGCTGAAGGTTGACGGAACCTTAAAGTTCCTCGAAACTTACGTGTAGACCGTATCGGTACAGAAGTAAATAGAATATAAAAAGACAAAAGAGCCGGAGCATAAATATCGTCATGAACGGTTTTATGCTCCGGCTCTTTTGTCTTTTAAAGGGTGTCGCCGACTTGTCTTTAGTGTGTTACTGACTTGTTTAAAAGGTGTGCTGCCGTGACTTATCAATAAGCTTCGTCGTCACCTTTTATGGCATTGGCTACCGTCTTGTAGATGATGTACAGGTCGAGCCAGATGCTCCAATGTTCTATATACCAGATGTCGTGCTTTACGCGCTGCTCCATCTGCGAGAGTTCTTTGGTCTCGCCACGGAATCCTGTCACTTGGCTCCATCCCGTGATTCCGGGCTTTACAAAATGGCGCACCATGTATGTGTCGATAATCTTGGAGTATTCTATTGTCTGGTTCACCATGTGGGGACGGGGGCCTACGACGCTCATCTGTCCCAGCAGCACGTTGATGAACTGTGGCAGCTCGTCTATGCTTGTCTTTCTCATAATGTTGCCCCATTTAGTCTTACGTGGGTCGTCCTTGGTTGCCTGAAGGGTGTCCGACTGTGCGTTTACCTTCATGCTGCGGAATTTCAGACAGTAGAACTCCTTGCCGTTAATGCCGTTGCGTTTCTGGCGGAAGAATATCGGCCCGGGCATTGTCGTCTTGGTGATAATGGCGACAATGATGAAGATGAACGGGAACAGCGTGCACAGAAACGTCAGCGAGAACACAATGTCGAACAGCCGTTTGATGATACGGTTCTCCACTCGCATCAACGGTTCGTTGTACAGGCTGAGGTATGGTACGCTTCCGAGCATGTTGAAGTGCATTCGGTGGTGAAGGTAGTTGCTCACGTTGGGCACACTGTAGAAGTGGACGAAATGTTTAGTACAGAAACGTATGATGGGAAGAATGTCGTCTTTGCGTGCAGAAGGCAGACAGCAGTACAGTTCGCTTATGTCGTTGTGGTTTTCCAGATAGTTGATGACATCTTTTGGAGAACCCAGATAAGGGCATTTTCCGTCACTCATCTTGTTGTTCTGCATGTCGTCAAAGTATCCCATGACGCGGCAACCCAACGACGGAGTCTCTGCCATTTCATCGTATAGAGCAATGTTGTTGGCCGAACTGCCCACCAGAACCACTTTGCTTATGTTGTGGCTGCTGCTTCGGTAGACCTTTACAAAATATCGTATGATAAGCCTGAAGACGGATATCAGCACAATCATCGACAGCCAATAGAGAGCCAGCGGGTCGAGGTTTATCACGTCATAGTCGCCCGCCTTGTAGACGATGAAGCTGAATATGGCGTACATCACGATGTTACGGTTCACTTTGGCTACAATGTCGAAGTTGGTGACTTTGCGTTTGTAGAGCACCACTCCCCGGTTGGCGGTACACATGAGATAGACTATAGCGTTTGTTAATAGAATCTGGCGCAAGTCTATTTCAGGCACAGAGTTGTTGAACAGATTGTTGAATAGAACGTAAAGAGTAGTCGAAATTATTATATCGCCTAGTAATACCAGTCCTATCAGCAGCGAGTTCTCATGCGTGTAAAAGTTTTTGTCATACATTGGAACTTACTAATTTAAAGTTGTTTTTTGTCAGAATGTATCTTCACAGATGCCGTTCTGGCTGGCTGTTAGTATTCTATATGATTCTCCCCATAAGCAGCTTAAACTCTTATCGTGGAGAAATCTATGTGCAAAGATAACAAATTTGTTCAATAAAATACCTTGATGTGGTGTTATTATTTTGTTACACACAGATTTTCCGACATAGACTGTGCTTTTTTGCACAGCTCTGCGTCGCTTCAAATCGTAAAACACACGTATGAATATCCGGAAGGAATATGCCCAGCGGCAGTCTTGCCTTCAGACGTTGTCCGGATTTTCAAACGTGTGACAACAAGGATACCGGTTCCTACTTGGCGTATTCCTTGATGTGCTGTTCGTTTTTCAGGCTGCATACCAGAAGCTGTCCGTCCTTTTCGGCCACGATGTAGTCGGTCAGACCCTCTACTACCACTTTGCGCTGTCCTGGAGTGTGGACGATGCAGCCTTTGCTGCCGTACATGCGTATGTCGGGTCCGACGGTTGCATTGCCTTCTGTATCGAGGCTGAGCTTGGTGCGGAGCGAACCCCAGCTGCCCAAGTCGCTCCATCCGAACTCGGCGGGGAGGGTGAATATCTGGCGCGCTTTCTCCATCACGGCGTAGTCGATGGATATTTTCTCGCATGTGGGGAACAGACGTTCTACTTCTTTCTTTTCTTCTGCAGTGTAGAAGCTGCGGCTCATTTCGTCCATTATTGCCGCCAGATTAGGCTGATGTTCGCGTATGGCAGTGGTGATGGTGCTGATGTTCCATACGAAGATGCCGGCGTTCCAGAAGTAGTTGCCTGCGGCTACGTATTTCCGGGCTGTCTCCAGATCGGGTTTTTCCTTGAAAGCTTCAACCTTGAATATGCCCTTGCTGTCGGTCTCGTCGGCTGCAGCGATGTATCCGTACCCTGTTTCGGGACGGCTCGGGCGTATGCCGATGGTGACGATAGCTTCGCGACTGTCTGTGAAGTCGAGGGCCGACTTGATGGTACGCGCAAACTCTGCTGTGTCTATAACCAGTGCGTCAGAGGGCGTAACGACGATGTTGGCTTGAGGGTGTTTCTGTTTTATTTTCCAGCAGGCGTATGCTATACACGGTGCGGTGTTGCGTGCCACGGGTTCGGCCAGAATGTTTTCCACTGGTATTTCGGGCAGCTGCTGGCGCACCATGTCAGTGTACTTGCCGTTTGTCACTACCCAGAAGTTGTTCATAGGGCATACGGGCAGAAAACGCTCGACAGTGAGCTGGATGAGCGACTTGCCGCATCCGAGCACGTCGATGAACTGTTTCGGGCACTCCGGGGTGCTCATAGGCCAGAACCGGCTTCCTATGCCACCGGCCATGATGATGATATGATTATCCATTTCCATTTTGAGTTATGTGGGATCCGCCAAAACGCCCCCACTGTTATTCATGTTTTCTTATTACTTTACGATGCCTTTCTCCAGATACTCGGCCAGATTGGTGCGTACTTTTTGTCCCGCGCTCTCAGCAGCCACTTTGGCCATGTCGGAGTCGACCATCAACTTGACCAGTTTCTCAAACGAAGTCTTTCCGGGATTCCAGCCCAGCTCGGCCTTGGCCTTTGTCGGGTCTCCCCAGAGATTCACGACATCGGTGGGCCGGTAGAAGTCTTTCGACACCTCAACGAGCACCTTTCCGGTGGCTTTGTCTATACCTTTCTCGTCGATGCCTTCGCCCTTGAATTCAAGTTCAATGCCCACATGCTTGAACGCCAGATAGCAGAATTCGCGCACGCTGTGCTGTACGCCCGTGGCTATTACGAAGTCTTCGGGGCGTTCGTGCTGCAGGATGAGCCACATACACTCTACATAGTCCTTGGCATAGCCCCAGTCGCGTAACGACGAGAGATTGCCAAGGTAGAGCTTCTGCTGTTTGCCCTGCTTTATACGGGCGGCTGCGAGGGTTATCTTACGCGTGACGAAAGTCTCGCCGCGCCGTTCGCTCTCGTGGTTGAACAGTATGCCAGAGCAGCAGAACATGTTGTAGGCTTCGCGGTATTCGCGCACAATCCAGTAGCCGTAGAGCTTGGCCACGGCGTAGGGGCTGTAGGGATGGAAGGGGGTGTTCTCGTTCTGCGGCACTTCCTCGACCTTGCCGTACAGCTCCGAGGTGGATGCCTGATATATGCGGCAGGTCTGGGTCAGTCCGCACTGACGTACGGCTTCGAGCACACGCAGCACGCCCGTAGCGTCGACGTTGGCCGTATATTCGGGCGAGTCGAAGCTCACCTGCACGTGGCTCTGTGCGGCGAGGTTGTATATTTCTGTTGGGCGCACCTTGCCCACCACCTGTATGAGGCTCATCGAGTCGCTCATGTCGGCGTAGTGGAGATGGAAGTTGGGGCGGCCTTCAAGATGGGCTATTCGCTCGCGATAGTCCGTAGAGGAGCGGCGTATAGTTCCATGTACTTCGTATCCTTTTTCCAGCAGCAGCTCGGACAGATACGAACCGTCCTGACCGGTGATGCCTGTTATCAATGCTACTTTTCTTGACATATTGGGTATATTGTTTTATGTTGTCAATTAGCGGTACGCGGCTTGTTCCTCCGCATGTTTAGCACAAATATACACATATCTTCAGATTTTACTTCTTATTATAAAGTTTTTTAATAAAGTTTAAGTATAACAGGTATTCAGTCACGGATGTCATCCGCTGTATATGCTTTCAATCTGTAACTCAAGTTTCTGATTTAGCCGCAAATCAAAAATAATCGTATAAAAAAGGCCT
>CALBJK010000240.1 GCA_937892695.1 uncultured Prevotella sp. | reverse complement strand
AAATGCTCTTGATCGCAGATTTTTTGCGGAAGTTATTTTTTGAACATTACTAAATCTGATTCCCTGTCCGGCACTGTGCTCAACTAAGGCAAGATACATGAAAAGGACGCAAAGTTACTGTGATTAGTCTTGAAAACAGGATACTTGCAGTATAAAGAAGGCATTTCGTTAGTGTAAAAACACGAAACAGCCGGCCACATCCATATACTACAGATTTTGTTTTTGGGTGGCCGGCTGTCCTGTCCGACAAGCTCACAGAGAATCTATCTGCCTTGTTTCATGTCTCGTTTTATCAGCATTATTGCTGGTTCGACGACGTTGCCGTGGTCGAAGCCGTTCAGTTCGTAGAGCGGTATCTCCTTGTTGCCTACACCTTCGAGTACAGCTTTTAGGTACAGGTTCTCTTCGTAGCGTGCCATCTGTTCTAGCCGCCGTTCTCCGGTGAATAGCACCAGTCGTGTGCCGAGCTTGCGTGCGTTGTTAAGCGGAGCCATTTTGTCGACTATCGGAAGAGTGTACGAAATCTTTCGTTCTTTACGTATGGTGTAGTGAGTGGCGGTCTGTCCGGCCACAGGGTAATAGGCTTTGACAGAATCGGCATCAACACCTTCGGCTGCAAGATAGCTTTTGTCCAATGCTAGCATCATAGTAAGATAACCTCCTGCCGAATGGCCTCCGACGTATATCTGGGACGGGTCGCCGCCATACTCGGCAATGTGGCGCATGACCCATGCCACAGCTGATGCTGCGTCGCGGATGTAGTCGGGACAGTGAGCCTTGGGATATAACCTGTAGTCGGGTGATACTACTGCTATGCCTGACCGTTTCAGGTCGTCACGCACACCCTTGCTTCCTCCTTCGAGCGCACCTCCGTAAAACCAGACTATGGTCTTGAAATTCTTTTTGTCGGTAGGGTAGTAGACATCCATCTTACAACGTTCGCGTCGATAGGCCGATGTGTCGTCAGCCGACACGTAGGCAATGTCTTTTACTGTCTTGTATTTGTCTTGTGCTCCGGCGGCGGCAAATGCGCAGAGCAAAACCATGCTGATAATGGCTTTTTTCATATTTCACGATGTTATGCTACGACTTTTATCTGAGAAATGTATGGGGGCAATGTCATGTGTGTATGTCTCATTCCGTTTGTTTCACCCCATCACGTATCTGGCTTTGCGTCCGAGAAGTTTGTAAATGCCCCACGTGAATGCGTAGGAGATAGCGAAAATCATAACAGCCATCACCGGTACCTGAAGAGGTATGGGCAACGACAAGTGCCCCATAAGTATGAATACCGGACCGACGACGAAGTAGTGTACAATGTAAATACCGAATCCGTATTTTGGCATTGTGGCGAGTGCACGTTTGAGAGCCTCACTCTTTATCTTTATCTTCTGCATGAGCAGGAATACGGCAGCCGTCATAAGTACGACGTTGGGGGTGCAAAACGTAAAGAATAGTTCCATGTCGGATTCAGTGGATGCAGGATTGGCAGCCGCTGTGCTGAACCCAGAGTAGGTCACGGCGTAGCCGGTGACGAACATAAGCACACATATGATGACGGTCTTGAATATGCTCCAGTCGTTGCCATACTTGAGGTAATGGCCGAGGAGAAGATAGCCGTTGAAACCGGCGAAATAGTAGAGCATACCAAATTGGTTCCATGTGGCTTCGCCGAGGAGATAATGGCTGATGTAGGCTGAACCGTAGGGCAGGAATAGCGATACTCCCCATGTTGTGAGGAACAGCCGCTCGGCATTGCGCCCGTATTTTTCAATCCAGGCCGAGAAGAACGGCATATATAGGTACAGGCCGATGAGGAGATACAGGTACCATACGTGATTCTCCTTGAAGCTGAACTGTAACGGTATCATCATCACGTCGTGGAGAGAGTCTGAGATTGACTGCGACTCGTTGCCTTGTACATAACAGAAGAAGTCGCCGATGATTTCCTTTGGAAGTCCAAGTACTCCAGTCAGCCATGGGAACATGTTATAAAGTACCGACCATATCAGCAGCGGCCACAGCACACGCAGGATGCGCTTGCTGTAAAACTCTTTGATGCTCATTTTCCCTACTGGCAGCAGGAGCAGTCCTGTCATCATCACGAAGAGTGGTACAGACGGTCGGAGAAACGACCCATAGACTGCAGCCCAGAATTTGTATTCGGGCAGCTGTCCGAGTGTTGGCGAAATGTAGAATGGGTCGATGCAGTGTACTCCTATCACCATGAGCATGGCGACAAGACGTATAACATCAATCCATACAATGTGTTCTTTACTGTTAGTCATTTGCATTTGTTCGGAATGTGAGTTGATGTGGTTAATATTGTTTTGTCTGCAAAATTAATGATATAAAGCCCTAATCAATGTCTCATACACGCAAAATAATGGTAAAAGCTGTTCAATGGTTTTGTTCTGACCGTATTTCTGACTTATTTGCGCGATTTGTCCATATTTGTCTTAATCGTTCCATTGACAGATTGTAACTGTCAAATTGTCGTTTGTTTTCTTGTTTAGTAATGTTTAAAAAATAACTTCCGCAATTTTTCTGTTGCAGTTTATGTT